>JASGDX010000271.1:0-11366 GCA_047606985.1 Leucobacter sp.
AATCGGGGACGCTTACGGTCGCATCACACGTCCTATGCGACCGTTAGCGTCCCCTATTCCGCGCCCCGCGCATACGGAAGCGCCCGCCGCTCCCCCGGAAGGGGTACGGCGGGCACTTCGCGGTGCGGGATCCGCGCGGGTTACTCGCCCGCGGTCGCCTCGACGGCTTCAGCGGCCTCGGCCGGAGCCTCCGCAGCGGCCTCCTCGAGCACGGGCTCGAGCGAGAGCTTGCCGCGGTCGTCGACCTTCGTGATCTTCACGAGGATCTTCTGGCCGATCGAGAGCACGTCGTCGACCGAGTCGATGCGCTTCCCGCCGGCGAGCTTGCGTACCTCGCTGATGTGCAGCAGGCCGTCCTTGCCCGGCAGCAGCGACACGAAGGCGCCGAAGGCGGCGTTCTTCACGACGGTGCCGAGGTACTGCTCGCCCACCTCGGGGTTCTGCGGGTTGGCGATCGCGTTGACCTGGGCACGGGCGGCCTCGGCCGCGGCGCCGTCGGTCGCGCCGATCAGCACGGTGCCGTCGTCTTCGATCGAGATGTCGGCGCCGGTCTCGTCCTGGATGCCGTTGATCGTCTTGCCCTTGGGGCCGATCAGCTCGCCGATCTTGTCGACGGGGATCTGCACGCTGATGATGCGCGGCGCGGTGGGCGCCATCTCATCGGGGGCGTCGATCGCCTGCGACAGCACGTCGAGAATCGTGGTGCGCGCTTCCTTGGCCTGCGACAGCGCGCCCGCGAGCACATCCGAGGGGATGCCGTCGAGCTTGGTGTCGAGCTGCAGCGCGGTCACGAACTCGCTGGTGCCGGCGACCTTGAAGTCCATGTCGCCCAGCGCGTCCTCGGCGCCGAGGATGTCGGTGAGGGTCGCGTAGCGCGTCTCGCCGTCCACCTCGTCGGAGACGAGGCCCATCGCGATGCCCGCGACGGGGGCGCGCAGCGGCACGCCCGCGTTGAGCAGCGACAGCGTCGAGGCGCAGACGGAGCCCATCGAGGTCGAGCCGTTGGAGCCGAGGGCCTCGGACACCTGTCGGATGGCGTAGGGGAACTCCTCGCGGCTCGGCAGAACCGGCACGAGCGCGCGCTCGGCCAGGAAGCCGTGGCCGATCTCGCGGCGCTTCGGGCTGCCCACGCGGCCGGTCTCGCCGGTCGAGTAGGGCGGGAAGTTGTAGTGGTGCAGGTAGCGCTTGCTCGTCACCGGGGACAGCGAGTCGATCTGCTGCTCCATCTTCAGCATGTTCAGCGTGGAGACCCCCAGGATCTGGGTCTCGCCGCGCTGGAAGATCGCCGAGCCGTGCACGCGCGGGATCACCTGGACCTCGGCGTCGAGCGCGCGGATGTCGCGCAGGCCGCGGCCGTCGATGCGGGCGCCCTCGGAGAGGATGCGGCCGCGCACGATCTTCTTGGTGACCGACTTGTAGGCGGCCGAGACCTGGCCCTCGGCCTCTGCCGGCAGCTCGCCGGCGGCGACCTTGGCCGCGACGGCCTCCTTGACGCGCGCCTTCAGCGCGTCGTCGGCGTCCTGGCGCTCCTGCTTGTCGGCGATCTGGTAGATGCCGGAGAGCTCGCCCTCGGCGAGCGCCTCGACCGCGGCGTAGACCTCGTCGGCGTAGGGCAGGAACACGGGGTACTCCTGCACCTCCTTGGCGGCCTGGGCGGCGAGCTGCTCCTGGGCCTTCACCAGCTGGGTGAGGAAGGGCTTCGCCGCCTCGAGTCCCTGGGCGACGACGGCCTCGTCGGGCTTGGTGGCGCCGGCGCGGATCAGGTTCCAGGATCCCTCGGTCGCCTCGGCCTCGACCATCATGATCGCGACATCCTCGGTGCCGTCGGCCTTCGTGATCACGCGGCCCGCGACCATCAGGTCGAACACGGCCTCCTTGAGCTGGGCCTCGTTGGGGAACGCGACCCACTGGTCGCCGATGAGCGCGAGGCGCACGCCGGCGATCGGGCCGGAGAACGGCAGGCCCGAGATCTGGGTCGACGCCGACGCGGCGTTGATCGCGAGCGCGTCGTAGAACTCGCCCGGGGCGATCGACAGCACGGTGACGACGATCTGCACCTCGTTGCGGAGGCCGTCGACGAACGACGGGCGCAGCGGGCGGTCGATGAGGCGGCAGACGAGGATCGCCTCGGTCGAGGGGCGGCCCTCGCGGCGGAAGAACGAGCCGGGGATCTTGCCCGCGGCGTACGAGCGCTCCTCGACGTCGACCGTCAGCGGGAAGAAGTCGAAGTGATCCTTCGGCTGCTTCGAGGCGCTGGTGGCCGAGAGGAGCATCGTCTCCTCATCGAGGTAGGCGGCGACGGCGCCCTGCGCCTGCTGGGCGAGGCGGCCGGCCTCGAAACGGATGGTGCGCTTGCCGAACCTGCCATTGTCGAGCACGGCCTCGGCGAACTTGATCTCAGGACCCTCCACGGGTTCTCCTTCACATACATGAGCGCGCGGCAGGCAGCTCGAGGCGCTGCGAGCGTTCGCAGCCGCCGCGGGTGCTGATGTTCAGTAGAAGACCACCCTGATCGGAAGATCCTGCGACTTCGCGCAGGATGACGGAGGGGAACCCACCACCGAAGACCAGCCCGCCCACCGGCGCACTCGGTTCTTCATTGACACGGGCACGAGCCCGCGACTTCCAGGATAGCACCGGCATCCGTTTTCGCCACGGCAATGAGGGAGAGTCCGCTGATTGAGCGAGCACCGGCGAGTCGAAATCAAGGACCGGCGTCGGGTTTCGACTTCGCTCCTTCGTCGCTGCACTCAACCGGTGGAGCGCGGGATCACGAAGCGCCGCAGGACCCCGCACGTTCGGCGGGGTCCTGCGGGCGACGGGCTCGGACTCCTACAGCGCGTCGACGTCGATCGTCACGAGCTTCTCGGCTCCGATCGCGCCGCGCAGCGCGCCGATGAGCGACTCTTCGACCGGGGCGTCGACCGACAGCACCGACAGCGCGGTGCCCTGCTTCTCGTCGCGCGCGATCTGCAGACCGGCGATGTTGACGCCCGCCTCGCCCAGGATGCCGCCGTAGGTGGCGACGATGCCGGGGCGATCCGTGTAGCTGAACACGATGAGGTGCTCGGGAATGGGCAGCTCGACCTCGTAGCCGTTGACCGCGACGATCTTCTCGATCTGCTTCGGACCGGTGAGGGTGCCCGAGACCGACACCTGCGTGCCGTCGGTGAGCGACCCGCGGATGGTGATGACGTTGCGGTAGCTCTCGGAGACCGAGTCGACGCTGAAGCGCACCTCGACGTCGCGCTGGTCGGCGAGCAGCGGCGCGTTCACGTAGGAGACCGGATCGCTGACCACCTTCGAGAAGATGCCCTTGAGCGCGGCGAGGCGCAGCGCGTCGACGTTGTGCTCGGAGAGCTCGCCGTGCACCTCGATGTCGAGGGACGCGAGGGCGCCGTCGGCGAGACCCGCGAACACCTGGCCGAGCTTCTCGGTGAGCGGCAGGCCGGGGCGCACGTACTCGTCGATCACGCCGCCGGCCACGTTCACCGCGTCGGGCACGAGGTCGCCGGCGAGCGCGAGGCGCACCGACTTCGCGACCGAGACGCCGGCCTTCTCCTGGGCCTCCTCGGTGGAGGCGCCGAGGTGCGGGGTGACGTTGACGCCGGGCAGGCCGGTGAGCGCGGTGTCTGCCGGGGGCTCCTGCACGAACACGTCGAGCGCGGCGCCGGCGATCTCGCCGTTCGCGAGCGCCTCGGCGAGCGCGGCCTCGTCGATCAGGCCGCCGCGGGCCACGTTGACCACGTAGGCGGTCTTCTTCATGGCGCGGAGCTGCTCGGCGCCGATCATGCCGAGCGTCTCGGGCGTGCGGGGCATGTGGATCGTGAGGAAGTCGGCCTGCGCGACCAGCTCGTCGAGGGAGACCAGCTGCACGCCGAGCTGCTGAGCCCGCGCCGCGGTGACGTAGGGGTCGTACGCGATCAGCTCGACGCCGAAGCCGCGCAGCCGCTCGGCCACCAGCGCGCCGATGCGGCCGAGGCCGACGATGCCGACGGTCTTCTCGTAGAGCTCGACGCCGGTGAACGCGGAGCGCTTCCACTCCCCCGCCGACAGCGAGGCGTGCGCGCGCTGCAGGTGCCTGGCAAGACCCAGGATGTGGGCGACCGTCAGCTCGGCTGCGCTGATGATGTTCGAGGTGGGCGCGTTCACGACCATCACGCCGGCCTGCGTCGCGGCCTTGATGTCGACGTTGTCGAGGCCGACGCCCGCTCGGGCGACGACCTTCAGCTGCGGGGCCCAGCCCAGGGCCTCGGCGTCGATCTGAGTGGCGGAGCGCACGAGCACCGCGTCTGCGGCCTGGAGCGCCGAGCGCAGGGCGTCGCGGTCGGTGCCGTCGACGTGCACCACCTCGAAGTCGGGGCCGAGCGCGGCGATGGTGGCGGGCGAGAGTTGTTCGGCGATCAGCACGACCGGCGCAGACATCAAACGGTTCCTTCGGAGTCGGCGGCAAAAAGGACCCGGCGCGCAGCACCGGGGGTTTCAGTCTACCCCGCGGCACCGGGCCGGCCGCGCGGGTGCCCGATTTCGACTCGCCGCGCTCGCTCGATCCGCGACCTTGACGGGTTCCCGGGAAGATGCCGGAGACCCTGTCAGGATGCGAAGAAGCTCGACTGCGGCACGAGGTGCATCACCTCGAGCTGCACCGCGGCGACCACTCCAAGGCCCGCGGCCAGCACCAGCAGGCGCAGAGCCGCCCCGCGGCCCCGCGCGATCAGCAGCGCGATCCCGAACACCGCCACGGGCATGAGCGCGCCGAAGCCGAGCCAGAACCAGCCGAGCGGCGCCATCCCGAGCCCCATGGCCGAGGCCATCTGCGGCAGCAGCAGCAGGTTGCCCGCCGCGGCCACCACGGCCGAGGCGTAGAGCGCCGTCAGCAGCACGCCCACGGTCCAGGCGAGGATCCGGCCGGCCATCAGGCACCTCCCCCCGCGAACACGGGCAGCGGCAGCAGCACGACCGCGCCGATCCCGATCCACAGCGCCATGCGCCATGTGCTGCGCCCTCGGTTGAGCAGCAGCACCGCGAGGAACCACAGCGGCGGCGCGAGGGGCGCCGCCCAGAACACGATCTGCTGCAGCACCGCCCCGAGGGCGCCGCTCGTCGAGGCCAGCTCGGCGTTGACCTCCGCGTAGTACTGCGCCCAGCTCAGCCACACCCACGCGTACAGCAGATAGAGGCCACCCGTCACGCCGAGCAGCACGAGGGCGGCGTTGCTCAGCTGCGGGCGCTCGTCGGCGGCGAGCGCGGCGTCCGAGTCCTCCGAGACCCCGGGCTCGTCTGCAGCGGGGAGCGGGACGTCGGCGTCCTCGAGGCGCGCGATCGAGGGCGGTTCGGGATCCGCGTCGCCCTGCACCGTCCAGCCGCTCGCGAGCGCGCTCTCCCGCGGCTCCTCCCGAGCGCCGGCCCCGCGAGGGCCGCCCGTCCTCTTTCGCATCCCCCAAGCCTACCGAGACAAGCCTCGGAGCCCGCGGAGAACCCTCGCCCGTTGAGCGGAGCGCAGCGGAGTCGAAACCCGGGGCCCGGGATCCCGCCTCCCCTATTGCACCCGCTGCACCCGTGTCCGGTGATTGTTCATGTTGGCGCCCGGGATCGCCTTGGCCTTCGTGCCGCGCACCTCGTCGACCTTCACGTCCTGGCCGGTGACGGGCTGCGACTCGATGAGCGTCTCGCGCTCGAACTGGTGCGACTTGTCGGTGTTGCGGTAGTAGCGGAACAGCGCCCAGTAGAGGGCGGCGCCGCCGGCCGGGCCCGCGAACAGCAGCCACCCCGTGCTGTCGTCGGATTCTGACGACGCGACGACCTGTGCCGCGTGCACCTGCGCGAAGTGCAGCACGTCGAGCAGCACCGCGATCACGTCGTCACCACCAGGAACGCGATGACGAGGCCCTCGAGCACGGTCCCCGCCGCGATGGACGCGAGCAGCAGGCGCCCCTGCGACACCGGCACGCTGCCCATCGTCTCGCCGGTCCGCCCGTTGACGGCGATGTAGTGCACCATGCCGCGCCCCCGCTCCTCGTGGTAGTAGGAGTACAGCCACACCGGCAGGTACATCGACACCCAGCGCGTGCCGTGCACCGCGAGCCGCTCCGCCTCCCAGCGCACGCCGCGGTCGTAGCCCGACACCGAGCCGCGCACCTCCGATCGCGCGATGGAGAGCAGCTGATGCTCGAGCACCGGCTGGATGGCCGAGATGTCCTGATCCCGCCGCTCGGAGGTGAAGCCCGTCAGGTAGCTCGCATTCCACTGCACCGCGTTCTTGGTGTCGAAGGGCAGGATCGTGTTGATGATGTTGTTCGTGTTGACGAACGTGTCCATGTTGGCGCGCTCTGCCGACGATTCGATGGTCAGGTCATCCACCGTGAAGTCGACGTGCCGCTGCACCTGGTAGACGTCGGCGTCGTAGTAGGTCTCCTTGTCCTCGCCGCTGCCGCGCGTGTAGCTGCGGGTCTCGACCTCGCCGTAGCCCCACACGTCGGCGCTCGCGTTGCCGTCGACCACCATGTACGGCATGTAGACGCCCACCACGTTCTCGGGCGTGAACTCGCTCTTGAACCGGCGGTGCGCGAACATGCGGCGCTTGCCGGCGAACTCGCGGATGCGCTCGACCGCCTGCGCGTGGGTGAGGTGGAACGGCAGCACCGCGTCGGGCACCGCACCGTTGGGCACCTGGTCGTTGACGGTGAGCACGTGCCTGCACCAGTGGCAGCGCGCCGACATCGCCTCGGCCGTATTCACCACGACCTCCGAGCCGCAGCCGGCGCACTTCAGCGTGAGCATGCCCGCGACGTCCGGATCGATGTCGGAGGCGCCCGAGGCGATCGTGGTGCCCGTGAGGTCCCTGAGGTCGCCGTCGCCCGAGATCGTCGGGTCGATGCGGGCCTCCGACCACTCGTGCCTGCAGAACAGGCACACGAGCATGCCCGTCGAGGCGCGCAGCTGGATGTCGGTCGAGCCGCACTTCGGGCAGCGGTTCACGCCGTCGGAGAGCCTGCGGTTCTCGGTGTCGATGGTCTGCGGTCCCTGCGCCTGCGCGACGGCCTCCGCCAGCGGGTCGGCGACCGGGGCCTGAGCCTGCTGCGGAGCGGGTGCCTGCTGCGGGATCGACGCGGACGGCTGCGGGATCGACGCGGACGGCTGCGGGATCGGCGCGGCCTGCTGCGCCTCCACCGGCATCTGCTGCGGGATCGGCGCAGCCCCCGGAGGCGCACCGGTCGGGGGTGCCTGCGGGAACTCTCCCCCCGGCGCCGATCCCTCGGGCAGCTCACTCATCACGGATCGCCGTGCGCGTCAGAGGCCCAGCAGCTTCGCCTTGGCGGCGTTGTAGTCGTCCTCGGTGATGAGACCGGCGTCGAGCATCGACTTCAGCTGGGTCAGCTTGGCCATGGGATCCTCGGCCGCGGGAGCTGCCGCTGGCGCCTCGGCCGGAGCAACGGGAGCCGCCGGAGCCGCGGCCGGTGCGCCCGACTGGGCGCCGATCCCGGGCACCGGCTGCTGCAGCCCGCTGAGCCCCGCGGTGCCCGCGGCCATGCCCATGCCGAAGATGCCGCCGGCGCCCGCATTCTCGCCCGCGGCCTCGAAGCCCGCCGCGACCGAGGCCTGCAGGTTCGAGTTGCCGCGGGCGCCCGACAGGGCGTCGGCCCGCTGCACGTTCTTGAGCAGCTCGCGGGTGTTCTCGTCGTATTCGATCGCGATGATCGCGGTCGAGACGATCTCGAGCCCGCGCGCCGAACTCCACTGGTAGTTCTGCTCGACCGCTGCCGAGAGGCTCTGGGCGAAGCCCACCGAGTCCTGCTGGATCTTGGTGATGCGGTTGCCCTTGGCGGGGTCGTTCGTGTACATCGAGAAGGCCGGGGCCAGCGATCCGACGACCTCGTTGAAGAGCTGCGACGCCGCGTCGTTGTCGATGTCGGTGAAGTCGAACACCTGGCCGGGCTCGAGGTACTTGGCGGGCACGAAGGCCTTGATGAAGAGGATCGGGTCGGCGATCTTGAGGGTGTAGGTGCCGCGGGTGATCGCGCCGACCTGGGCGTTCATGTACGCGTCGTCCCAGTAGATCTCGGACTGCGTGCCGAAGCGGTTGTTGGGCAGCTCCTTCAGCGTGACGAAGTAGGCGCGCTGCTGGGTGCCAGGGCGGCCTCCGAACTTGAACCGCTCCCACGAGGTGGTGATGAGGGGGCTCACGATGCCGTTGCCCGCGAAGATCGACTGCGAGTCCTGCGCCTCGGAGTTCCACTCGTAGGCGCCGGCCTCGGCTGCGAAGCCGGTGATCGCGCCGTCCTGCATGAGCACGAGGCCGTAGCCCTCGGGCACGAGGATCTTGCTGCCGTTCGTGATGACGCCGTCGGAACCCCGGGTGTTCGACCCGCGCCCGGCGTTCTGCCCCTGCGGCACGGCGGAGAAGAGAGCGGCCGTCGGGGAAAGGCCGGCCGGCACCGTGTAGAAGTCCTTCCACTGGTCGGCGAGCGTCCCGCCGAGAGCGCCGATCGCCGCTTGAATCAGACCCATTGCACACCCCATCGTCGTAGCCGAGAACTTGGCTGCAGTCTATCGACAGGATGCGCGCCCCGGCTAGGAGTTCTCCGCACCGATCTGCCGACGCCGTACCGCCCGCCGCGCCCCGTCGTCTCCCGGCTCGCCCCACCCACCCCCTACACTGAACTGGAGCCGAATCCACGAGGAGCAGTCATGAGCGAAGCACCGAAGAAGAAGGTCGTCCGGGTCGAGGGCTCGAAGGCGACGGCCGCGGCCGACGGCGCGGAGGCCGACGGGCCGGTGTGGACGCCGACGCCCGAGTCCAAGGCGAAGGCCACCCGCCTGCGCTGGATCTCGTGGGCCGCGTGGATCGTCGCCATCGGCGTCGAGGCGTTCGCGATCTTCTGGGTGCTCAAGCAGGTGCCGGTCAACCTGTGGCTGCTCATCGGCGCCATCGTGGTGACAGGCGTGCTGTCGGTCGTGGGCTCGCTGTGCTGGAAGCAGGCGAACCGCCTCGATCCCGCATCGAAACGGGACGCGGTGCGCTTCTTCGTGCAGAACCAGCTGGGCGCGATCATGGCGATCATCGCGTTCCTGCCGCTCATCATCATGATCTTCCTCAACAAGAACATGGACGGCAAGCAGAAGGCGATCGCCGGCGGCATCGGCATCGTCGTGCTGCTCATCGCCGCCGCGTTCGGGATCAGCTACCAGTCGCCCTCGCAGGAGCAGTACGCCGCCGAGACCAACGTGGTGCAGCAGCTCACCGGCGAGGACCTGGTGTTCTGGACGAAGAGCGGCAAGGTCTTCCACGTCTGCGAGGCGGTGCCCGACGTCAACAAGGAGTCGCAGGACGGCAACATCTACAGCGGCACCGTCGCCGCGGCGCACGAGGCCGGGAAGAGCCGCCTCGTGAGCTACTGGCAGCGCGAGGCCGTGAACTACTGCGGCTACACCCAGGAACAGGTCGACGCGGTCGAGGCCGATCTCGCCGGCGACATCCCCGCGCTCGATCAGGGCGAGGGCGAGGAGACCGGCACCGGTGGCGCAGGCACCGAGATGGATCCGGCGGTCGAGGAGCCCGCGACCGATGGCGCCGCCGACGGTGCCACCACCGACAGCGGGACCTCCACCGACGGCGCCACCACCGACGAGGGCACGGACGAGGGCACTGACGAGGGCACCGCTCAGGAGTAGCCTGCGGATCTCCGCAGGCCCCACAGGCATTCCCCGGTTTCGCCTCTCCCTGCCGGCTCCCCGCCTTCCCGTTGGCTCGCGGCGCTTTGGATCCCGCCTCTCCCTGCTGAGTCCCCACCTTTTCACCGACTCCCCATCGAAAACGCGCGATTTTGGTGGGGAGTCGGTGAAAAGGTGGGGACTCAGCGCGGCGGCGCAGGCCAGGCGCGGCGCCTGCCGGAAGCACGGCGCCTGCCGGAAGCACGGCGCCCGCCGGAAGCACGGCGCGGGCGCAAGATCGCCGGGCTCTAGGCTGGTGGGATGCACCGCTTCGATCTCGACCGCATCGGTGCCGGCCTCCCCGTGGCGGCGGCCCGCGACGAGCTCGAGCGGGCGGCCGCATCGGGCGCGATGGTCGTCACCGCACCGCCTGGCACCGGCAAGACCACGTTCGTGCCGCCCCTCGTCGCCAACCTGGTGGCGCAGCGCAGCGACGGCGCGGGCCGGGGACCGGCGGCATCGGGATCAGCAGACGTCGGATCGGGATCCGCGGCTGCGGGATCGACCGGCACGGGATCGCCCGGCACGGGATCGCCCGGCACGGGATCAGCGGGCACGGGATCAGCGGGCACGGGATCAGCCGGTACCGGATCAGCAACCACGGAATCGACGAGCACGGAATCGACCGGCGGCTCGGGATCCGGCGCCCGCGTGCTGCTCACCCAACCCCGCCGTGTCGCGGTGCGGGCGGCCGCGACGCGCATCGCCGAACTCGACGGCAGCCGCATCGGCGGCGCCGTGGGCTTCACCGTGCGCGGCGAGCGGCGCGTCGGCGCGCGCACCCGCATCGAGGTGCTCACACCGGGCGTGCTGCTGCGCCGCCTGATCGCCGATCCTGAGCTCGCCGGCACGGCGGCCGTGATCCTCGACGAGGTGCACGAGCGCTCCGTCGACGGCGACCTGCTGCTGGGCATGCTCGCCGAGGCCCGGGCGCTGCGGGAGGATCTGCTCGTGGTGGCGATGTCGGCGACGCTCGATGCCGGGCGCACCGCAGAGCTGCTGGGCTCCCGGGGTGCCGAGTCCCCGGCGGAGGACGCTGGTCCCCCGCGCTCCGGTTCCCCGGCGGAAGGAACCGGCTCCCCGGAAAGAGGGGCTGGTCCCTCGGGATCCGGCGCTGCGGAAGCCGGCAGCGCGGAAGCCGGCAGCTCGGGATCGGGCCCGGCCCCCGTCGTCGAGATCCCGTCCGCACTGCATCCCCTGCGCATCGGCTACGCCCCGTTCGACGGGGCGCGCCTCGACCGCCGAGGCGTCACACGCGAGTACCTCGCGCATCTCGCCGATACGGCCGCGGCCGCGCAGGCGGTCGACGGCTGCGACGCCCTCGTGTTCGTGCCGGGCGCGCGCGAGGTCGACGAGACGGTGCGCCTGCTGCGAGACCGGACCAGGGCAGAGGTGCTCCCCCTGCACGGCAGCATCCCGGCCCGCGAGCAGGACCGCGCGGTACGTGGCAGAGGGCGGGCGGATCCCCCGCGCATCGTGGTGAGCACCTCCCTCGCCGAGAGCTCGCTGACGGTGCCGGGGGTGCGCCTCGTGATCGACGCAGGGCTCGCGCGCGAGGTGCGGCGGGATCGGGTCCGCGGCATGACGGGCCTCGTCACGGTGAGCGCCTCGCGTGCGAGCGCTGAGCAGCGGGCCGGCCGCGCGGCGCGGCAGGC
>JASGDX010000272.1:0-3170 GCA_047606985.1 Leucobacter sp.
CGGGTCGCGGGCGGCCCGATGTGCACGGGGCGCGGCGGGCAGCGCGCTCTGGGAGGCGAGGCGCGCGGCACGGGATCCGCGGCTGCCGGGGCCGCCCGCGCACCGCTCCCGCGGGTCGTCCGCCGCCGCTCCGTCACTCAGCCGATCGATGGAGCAGCCGATGGCTGAGGCGACCGCAAAACTCCGTCGCGCGGAGGATGCCGCGGGCGACGGCTGATGATGGGATGGAGGCATGTCCCTTCCCGAAGCACCGCCGCCCGTCCTCGCGCTCCGCAATCTCCAGAAGCGGTACGGCCCCAAAGTCGCCGTCGAGGATCTGTCGCTCGACGTGCCCGCCGGGTCGATGCTGGGCCTGCTCGGTCCGAACGGCGCGGGCAAGACCACGACGCTCGCGATGACGACGGGCCTGCTGCGGCCCGATGCAGGCACCGCCTGGGTACTCGGCGCCGATGTCTGGCATGACCCGCCGGCCGCGAAGGCCCGGATGGGGGTGCTGCCCGACGGCGTGCGCATGTTCGACCGTCTGACCGGATCGGAGCTGCTGCGCTGCAACGGCCTGCTGCGCGGCATGGGCGAGGCGGAGGTGGCGAGCCGCTCGGCAGAACTGCTCGACGCGCTGAGCCTCTCGGAAGCCGGCTCCACGCTCGTCGTCGACTACTCGGCAGGCATGAAGAAGAAGATCGGCCTCGCCTGCGCGCTCATCCATGCGCCGCGCCTGCTGATCCTCGACGAGCCGCTCGAGGCGGTGGATCCGGTGTCGGGGGAGACGATCAGGCAGATCCTGCGAGCCTTCGTCGCGGGCGGCGGCACCGTGGTCCTCTCGAGCCACGTCATGGAGCTCGTGGAGTCGCTCTGCGATCGCGTCGCGATCCTCGCGCAGGGGCGGCTGCTAGCGTACGGCTCGCTCGACGAGGTGCGCGGCGGGACCAGCCTCCAGCAGCGCTTCCTGAGCCTGGTGGGCGCGCACGACCTGGGAGAGGAGACGCTGTCGTGGTTGCGTTCCTCGTAGGCCTGCGCTGGCGCCAGCTGGTCCATCAGCTGGGCCGCAATCCCTGGTACATCGTCGCGCTCGTGGTGAGCGCCCTGATCGCGCTCGGCCTGATCGGCGCGTTCGCCCTGCTACTGCTCGGACTGCGCGTCGCCGCGCCGGAGGCGGCCCTCGCGGTGCTGGTGCTGGTCGGTTCGGCGATCACCGTCGTGTGGTGGTTCGGGGCGATCCTCGTCGGCGCCGACGACTCCCTGGCACCGGAGCGCTTCTCGCTGCTGCCCGTCCCCGCGCGGAGGTTGCTGCCCGGGCTCGTCGTGGCGGGCGCCACGACCATCGGCGGCATCGGCACCGCGCTGACGCTGCTGCTGATGCTCGCGGGCTGGGCGGTCAGCGCTCCCTCCGCGCTGGCCGCCCTGCTGCTCTCACCGGTGGCGCTCGCGACCTGCGTGCTGGGCGCCCGGGTGGTGAGCGGGGTGCTCGCGAAGTGGCTCGCCGGGCGCCGCGCCCGCGATCTCGTGGTGACGTTCGGCGTGCTCCTCATCGCGTTCTCGGGCGTGCTGCTCAACCTGCTCACGACGGCTCTCAGCCGGATGGCCGATCTCGGGGCGGCCCTATCGGCCGCGGCCGATGCGCTGGCGTGGACCCCCGTCGGAGCGGTCTTCGGCGTTCCGGCGGCGCTCGCCGAGGGCCGCTGGGTCGTTGCGGTGCTGCGCCTCTCGATCGCGCTCGCCACGACGGCCGTGCTGTGGCTCATCGCCGCGCGCCTGCTGGCGTCACGCCTGGTGGCCCCGATCGCGGAGAGCGGCGGCGGGCGGGTGCGCTCGGGAGGCCTCGTCGACCGCATGCTCCCGGCGTCCCCGGCGGGAGCCATCGCGGCGCGCTCGCTGCGCTATCGCCGCAGGGATCCCCGGCACCTCGTCAATACGATCATGCTGGTCGCGTTCCCCATCATCATGTTCGCCGCGTTCGCCATGAACGGCCTGCAAGACGCGGGCGGCATCGCCCCCGCGGCGGTGGTGCTGCTGCCCGCCGTGAACGCGCTCATGGTCTCCGGGATCGTGCAGATGGATCTCGCCTACGACCACGACGCGCTCGCGCTCCACATCATCACGGGTGTGAGCGGCGTCGCCGATCGCGCAGGCCGACTGCTCGGGATCGGGATCATGGCGCTCCCCGTCACCGTGATCCTCTGCGCGCTCGCCAGTCTCGCCGGCGGATCGTGGGAACTGCTGCCGGGCAGCCTCGGCGCGGCGCTCGGGCTGTCCCTCGCGGCCGCGGGGGCGGCGTCCGTGATCGGTGTGTACCTGCCGGGGCGCGCTCCTGCTCCCGGCGCGAACCCGTTTGGCCGCGGCTCCTCCGGCGGGGCGCAGGCGATGCTCGCGATGCTCATCATCGCCCCGATCACGCTGGTCATCGGCGGGCCGGCACTCGGATTCGCGATCGCGAGCCTGTGGACGCCCACCCTCGGCTGGGCGAGCCTCGCGTGCGGGATCGTGCTCGGCGGCGCCGCGGTGTGGAGCGGAGCGATCCTCGGCGGCCGCGCGCTGGATCGCCGCTGGCCGTGCGTGCTCACGGGGATCACGAGCGAGACATAGCGGGGCCCGCCACCTCGTGCAGACCGTCATCACCGGCTCGGTGGTCACGGGGACGCAGCTGCGCGAGGACATGGACAAGGGCGTCTTCGATCGCTTCCGCGGCCAGCCGAATGTCGGAGGCGCCGAGTACCCTCGGAGACATGGAGACCACACGCAGCGTCCGCCCCTTCGAGGTGGTCAGCGAGTATGAGCCCAGCGGCGATCAGCCGAAGGCGATCGAGGAGCTGGCGCAGCGCATCAACGCCGGAGAAACCGACGTGGTGCTGCTCGGCGCCACCGGAACGGGCAAATCGGCGACCACGGCCTGGCTCATCGAGGCAGTACAGCGCCCCACCCTTGTGCTGGCGCACAACAAGACCCTCGCTGCGCAGCTCGCGAGCGAGTTCAGGCAGCTGCTGCCCCACAACGCGGTCGAGTACTTCGTGAGCTACTACGACTACTACCAGCCAGAGGCCTACGTGCCGCAGACCGACACCTTCATCGAGAAGGACTCGTCGGTCAACGCCGAGGTCGAGCGGCTGCGCCACTCCACCACCAACGCGCTGCTCTCCCGTCGCGACACCGTGGTGGTCTCCACGGTGTCGTGC
>JASGDX010000273.1:0-3575 GCA_047606985.1 Leucobacter sp.
GCGTTTCGGCGGGAGAAACCGGATTCTGTCCCTTTTGCGATCTCATGATGTGCTAAGCGGAGCGCACATCATGAGAGCGCAACGTCGGGATGGAATCCGGTTGCTCCCGCCGAAACGCATCCCTGCATCTCACTCGTCCGGCACCAGCACGGGAGTGTCGCGGTTGAGGCTCTCCCGCCGGAAGAACGGCTTCGAGTTCGGCCGCACCCACCAGAGCCCCATCAGCACGAATCCGAGCAGGATCGCGCCGATCCCGATCACGAAGGCTCCGCCGATGCCGAGCAGCACGGTCTCGCCGTAGTCGCGATCCCACATGTCGACCGCCGACTGCACGAAGGCGTAGCCGAGCATCAGTCCGCCCACCAGGGGGAAGATGCCGCGCATCCAGAGGTTGCGGGCGCTCTCGCGCAGCGTGGCGCGGAAGTACCAGACGCAGGAGAAGGAGGTGATCGCGTAGTAGAGCGCGATCGCGAGCCCCATCGAGGTGAGGGAGTCGGCGAGCACGTTCTCCGAGATGATCGACATCGACACGTAGTAGATGATGGCGGCCACGCCCATGAGCGTGGTGGAGAACCAGGGGGTCTTGAACTTGGGGTGCAGCTCGGCGAACTTCGCGGGCAGTGCCCGGTAGACGGCCATGGACAGGGTGCCGCGGGCGGTGGGCAGGATCGTCGTCTGCGTCGAGGAGGCCGCCGAGAGCATGACGCCCAGGATCAGGAACCAGCCCCACGGGCCGAAGAGCGCACCACCCAGCACCGAGAACACGTCGTCGATGCTCTCGGGGTTCGTGAGGCCGTAGCCGGTGTCTCCGAAGCCGGCGAACATCATCGCCGCGATCGAGATGCCGACGTAGAGCACGATGAGGATGACGATGCTCGCGAGCGCGGCCCGGCCCGGGGTCTTGCGAGGATTCTTGGTCTCCTCGTTGAGGGCGAGGCAGGTGTCCCATCCCCAGTAGATGAAGAGCGCCAGCAGCACGGCCTCCATGAAGCCCGACCACGAGCCCAGCTCGGCCGGGTCGAACCAGCTCCAGTCGAACGCGATCGACCCCTCGTTGGAACCGTCCAGCGAGTGCACGAGGGCGAGCACCCCGAACAGCACCATCGCGACGATCTGGATCGTCATGAGCACCATCTGCAGGCGCTCGCCCATCTGCACGCCGATCGTGCTGATGACGGTCATCACGGCCATGAACACGACGGAGGTGCACACGACGATCACGCGGTTGTCGGCGAACTCCTCGTTGCCGACCAGCAACCAGAGATACTTGCCCGTGATCTCGCCCACATTGGAGAGCACCATGATGGCGGAGACCGCAACCGCCCAGCCGCCGATCCAGCCGGTGACCGGGCCGAAGGCCTTGGCTCCCCACACGAAGGTGGTGCCGCAGTCGGGCATCTCGCGATTGAGCTCCTGGTAGGCGAAGGCCGCGAAGATCATGGGGATGCTGGCGACCACGAACACGAGGGGAGCCTGCGCGCCGACGGCCAGGATGACGTAGCCGAGCGTGGCCGCGAGCGAGTAGAGCGGGGCCGTCGAGGCGAGGCCGATGATCGTGGATCCGACCACGCCGAGCGTGCCCGCGTTGAGGCCCTTGCCGACGTGGATGTGCCCCGTGTCGGTCGCGTTGTCCAGTGTGTGCTTCTCCATGCGCTCATTCTGGTGCATAGGGCCCGATCTGGGAAATGGCCGTGAGGGATCGGCCGCTACGCGGCCCGACACCGCCATTGCGACTGATTTCGAAGTGATTTGATCCATATGCTATCGATATCGGCACGAAAGAGTGGCTTGAGTGGCGAAAAAAGTCCTGGTCCGGCGCTAGTGCTGGGCATCGAGGTGTGGGAGACTGGGCGTACCCAATCCCCCGACGAAGTCACTAAGGAGTGAGTCATCTATGGGCACCTTCGCCGTCATCAATCCGGCCACGGGCGAGACCGTCGCCGAATACCCCGACGCGACCGCTGAGGAGATCGAGGCCGGTCTGGCCTCCGCGCAGAAGACCTACCAGGAGTGGTCGCGCAAGACCACGGTGGCCGAGCGCGCGGCCCTGGCGAAGCGTGCGGCCGAGCTGTTCGACGAGCGCAAGGACGAGCTCGGCGCCATCATCAACCGCGAGATGGGCAAGCCGCTCGACCAGTCGGTCGGCGAGGCCGAGTTCTCCAGCGCCATCACCGCCGCCTTCGCCGACAACGCCGAGGAGTGGCTGGCCGACGAAGAGCTCGTGGTCGACGACGGCCTGAAGACCTTCTTCCGCTACCAAGGCATCGGCGTGATCCTCGGCATCATGCCGTGGAACTACCCCTACTACCAGGTCGCCCGCTTCGCGGTGCCCAACCTGGTGCTCGGCAACACCGTCGTGCTGAAGCACGCGGCGCAGTGCCCCGAGTCGGCGCTGGCGCTCGAGAAGATCTTCCGCGACGCCGGCTTCCCCGAGGGCGCCTACGTCAACCTGTTCGCCACGCACGAGCAGCTCGCCGGCATCATCGCCGACGACCGCGTGCAGGGCGTCTCGCTCACCGGCTCCGAGCGGGCGGGCGCGATCGTCGCCGAACAGGCCGGGCGCGCGCTGAAGAAGTGCGTGCTCGAGCTGGGCGGCTCCGACGTCTTCCTCGTGCTCGACACCGACGATCTCGACCACGCGGTCGAGCACGCCGTGGGCGGCCGCATGGAGAACACGGGCCAGGCCTGCAACGGCTCCAAGCGCATCGTGGTGCTCGACAAGTACTTCGACGAGTTCAAGGAGAAGTTCGTGGCGGCGATCGGCGGCCAGAGCTACGGCGACGACTTCGGCCCCCTCTCCTCGGCCCAGGCCACCAAGACCCTCTCCTCGCAGGTGCAGGGCGCGGTCGAGCAGGGCGCCGAGGTGCTCGTCGGCAGCGCCGAGCCCGAGGGCAACGTGTTCACGCCGACCGTGATCACGAACATCACCCCGTCGATGGACGTCTACAGCCAGGAGCTGTTCGGCCCCGTCGCCCAGCTCTACAAGGTGTCGAGCGACGAGGAGGCCATCGCGCTGGCCAACTCCTCGCCCTACGGCCTCGGCTCGGTCGTGATCTGCGACGACCTCGAGCGCGCCGAGCAGGTCGGCAACCAGCTCGATGTCGGCATGGTGTTCATCGGCGGCGCAGGCCTCGAAGGCCCTGACGTGCCCTTCGGCGGCGTGAAGAAGTCGGGCTACGGCCGCGAGATGGGCAAGGTCGGCATGCTCGAGTTCGCCAACAAGAAGCTCTTCCGCTTCGCCGCGAAGTGACCCTTCGTCTCTGAGCGGTTGCGCGGATGGTCGGTCCAAGTCTCGTCATTCTGCGCGCAGTCGCAGAATCTCATGGCGAGGTCCTGCAACTCGCAGGCTCGCGCAGGATGACCTCCGCGCAACCGCCGAGAGAGCCGGCGCGGCAGCGCTGAGGGGCTCGGGATCCGCTGGGACCCCGAGCCCCTCTCGCTTCCGCCGGTCGGAATGGCGTGGCGCCGTCGCCGCGCCGTCGCCGCGCCGTCGCCGCGCCGTTTCTGCGGCGCTCCCCGTTGCTGCGGACCTATGCGACGGGATCCGTCCGCAGCAACGGTGAGCGCCGTCGTAA
>JASGDX010000274.1:0-2770 GCA_047606985.1 Leucobacter sp.
GGCGAATCGCATCCCCGCAGCCGAGCGGCACCTCATCGCGCTCGACCTCGACGGCACTGTGCTGCTGCACGGCGCCGATGTCCCAGACGACGAGTTCCACATCGGGTACATCGATCCCGAGCTCGGCGATGCGATCCGCACGCTGCACGAGACCGGGCACGAGGTGGTCATCGCGACCGGGCGCTCGGTCGACGCGACGCTGCCCGTCGTCGAGAGGCTCGGGATCCGCCCCGAGTGGGTCGTCGCGGCGAACGGGGCGGTCACGCTGCACCGCGACCCCCTCTCGCACCGCGCGTACTGTCGCGAGGTCGTGGAGGCCTTCGATCCGAGCGAGGCGCTCGTCAAGATCCGCACCCAGCTGCTCACGGCGCGCTTCGCCGTCGAGCTGGCCGACGGGTCCTTCCTCTACACCGACGCGATCCCCACGGGCACGCTGCCCGAGCAGCAGCGGCGCGTCGCCTTCGAGGACCTGCTGGGCGTGCAGGCCTCCCGCGTCGTGGTGTTCTCGCCCGACCACCGCCTCGAGGAGTTCCTCGACGCCGTCGAGACCCTCGGCCTCACCCACGTCTCCTACGCGGTCGGCAGCACCTCTTGGCTCGACATCGCGCCCGACGGGGTGACGAAGGCGAGCGCCCTCGAGGTGGTCGCGACGAAGCTCGGGATCGACCGCACGCGCGTCTTCGCCGCCGGCGACGGGCGCAACGACATCGACATGCTGCGCTGGGCCGCGCACCTCGGCGACTCGGTGGCGATGGGGCAGGCCGTGCCCGAGGTGCAGGGGGTCGCCTCCCGCGTCACCGGCACCGTCGAGGAGGTCGGGCTGCTGACGGCGCTGCGCGAGCGCTTCCCCGAGCTGCTCGGCTGAGGGGGCCGGTTCTGGTTCGGCCCGCCCCGGCCTTGGCTCTCCCGCCCCGTTCTCCAGATCCATTTGTCAGTTTCAGGGGTTGGCTCGGGCGGTTGCCCCTGAAACTGACAAATGGATCGGAGAGATCCGTGGGGCGGAACTGGGCGGGGCGCGGGATCGCCGCGCGGGATCGAACGGCGGCTTTGGTAGGCTCGTTCGCGGTGGGTTGTCCGAGCGGCCGAAGGAACTTGTCTTGAAAACAAGCGTGCGGTAACCCCGCACCAGGGGTTCAAATCCCCTACCCACCGCTGAGCGATGAGTGCGGTGGGA
This sequence comes from Leucobacter sp., assembly GCA_047606985.1. GTDB lineage: Bacteria > Actinomycetota > Actinomycetes > Actinomycetales > Microbacteriaceae > Leucobacter. Next base: position 1,175 of record JASGDX010000274.1, read on the forward strand.
TCCTGCTTCTGCGGGGTCCCGCTTCTCGTCGGGGATTTCTTGAGAACCCCTTGACTGGCGCCGGGGGCGGCGCCAGCGGCGTCGGCGCGCAACGCTGGCGCGTTGCTTTGAGCGCCTGGCCGGGGTTCAAATCCCCTACCCACCGCTGATCGGCGGGTGCGGCGGGATCCCGCTTCTGCGGGGTCCCGCTTCTCGTCGGGGATTTCTCGAGAACCCCTCGAACGAGGCCCAGGAGCGGGCCGCGCGATGCCGCCGGAAACGCACAGCCGCGGCAGTTCGCACGATCGCCCGATGTGCGGGAGACTGGGACGCATGACCGCGCCAGCCCCGAGACCAGCCCAGCTCACCCGCCCGGACGGCTCTCCCATCCGCGCGCTCGTGGTCGATGACGAAGCCAACCTCAGCGAGCTGCTGCGCATGGCCATGCGCGGCGAGGGCTGGGACGCCCGCACGGCGTCGAACGGGCAGGAGGCGCTGAACGCGATCCGGGAGTTCGAGCCCGACCTGCTGGTGCTCGACATCATGATGCCCGGCATGGACGGCATGGAGCTGCTGCAGCGCGTGCGGGGCACCGGCAACGACGTCCCCGTGCTCTTCCTCACGGCGAAGGATGCGGTGGAGGATCGCATCGCCGGCATCTCCGCAGGCGGAGACGACTACGTGACGAAGCCCTTCAACCTCGAGGAGGTCATCGTCCGGCTGCGCGGCATGGCGCGACGGCACGTGGCGGCGGGCAGCGGCGACCCGCGCCTCACCGTGGGCGACCTCACCCTCGACGAGGAGACCTACGAGGTCGAGCGCGCCGGCACCCCGGTGGAGCTCACGGCCAAGGAGTTCGAGCTGCTGCGCTACCTCATGCAGAACCCGCGGCGGGTGCTCACCAAGGCGCAGATCCTCGACCGGGTGTGGGCCTACGACTTCGGGGGCAGCTCGAGCGTCGTGGAGATCTACATCTCCTACCTGCGCAAGAAGCTCGATCCGCTCGGCGACCCCCTGATCCACACGGTCCGCGGCGTGGGCTACACCATCAAGCCGTGACGATGCGACGGCGCGAGACGGGTCCGCGGCGCAGGGCGACACTGCGGCGCAAGCTGGTGCTCGGCACGAGCGCCCTCATCGCGATCGCGCTCATCGTGACCGGAGCGGCCACGGTCGTCGCGCTCCACTCCTTCACCTTCGAACGACTCGACGCGCAGGTGCTGGAGAGCCTCGATCAGGCAGCGGGACCGCAGGGCGGAGCCGGTCAGAACCCGGGCGGCCGGGCCGTCGACGGTCAGGGAGCCGCCGGCGCGGGCGGCGGCGCGACCCCCGCTCCGGCGGAGCAGTCCTCGGGATCGGGATCCGCCTCTGCTTCGGGACCCGCTTCAGGATCGGGATCCGCCTCGGACCCGGGATCGGGACCCGCCTCGGATCCGGGATCGGGGTCGAGCCCGGCGCCCAGGATCGGCTCGCTCCAGGCCGTCATCGCGGCAGACGGATCGGCGGTCAGCTCGAGCTACACCTCCGACGACGGCAGCGAGGTCGAGCTCTCCGACGACCAGCTCAGCGCCCTCGCCGCGGCGGTGCCGACGGAGCGCAGGCCCGTGACCGTCGACC
>JASGDX010000275.1:0-12646 GCA_047606985.1 Leucobacter sp.
AGGGGCTGAGCGAGCTCTTGTGCAGCGTGCGCGGCTCGTAGTAGTCGAAGTTGATGCGCTTCGCCGCGGCGTCGAACTCCTCGGGGAACATCAGCATCAGCTGCACCACGTCGGGCTGCTTGAGCAGCTGGGTCGTCTCGCAGTTGTGGTGGTAGTAGCCCTCGGGGTAGCAGGGCATGTCGTTCTCGTCCCACTGCGTCACCGGCACGTCGTCGCGCTCGAAGTAGCCGGCGAACTGCTCGACGACCCCGTCCTCGTTCTCCGTGCCCTGCACCAGACGCTCCGCGACATCGAGCCATCGCTCCGGCTCCTCGGCCTCGAGTCCGAGCGCCTCGGCGACCCCGGCCAGACGCTCGGGCAGATCCCGCGCCATCTCGGCGTGGACCTCGGCGGCGTAGCGGAGGTGCCACCTCACGAGGAAGTTGGTGAAGGCGTTGTCGTCGACGTGCGAGTGGAATTCATCGGGTCCCATCACGCTGCGCAGGTGCCCCGTGCCGTCCTCGTCGATCTCGACGAAGCTCGCCCAGAACCGCGCGGTGTCGAAGAGCACCTCGGCGGCCTCGCCGTACAGGTAGTCGCGATCCTCGGTCGCCTCGACGTAGCGGTGGATCGCGAAGGCGACGTCGGCGGTGACGTGCACCTCCTCCTCCCGCGTCCAGAAGCGGTCGCGGCCGTCGGGGGTGTGCGTGGGGCACTCCTCGTCGCCCGTGGCCGCCGACTCCCAGGCGAAGCGGGCTCCCCGCGCGCCGCACTCGGCCGCGTTGCGACGAGCTCCGGGGAGCGTGTGGTGCCGGTAGCCGAGCAGCGCGCGCGCAGCGCGCGGATTCGTGAGCACGAAGAACGGGAGCATCACGACCTCGGTGTCCCAGAACACGTGCCCGCGGTACCCCTCGCCGCTCATCGACTTCGCGCCGATGTTGACGGTCGGATCGTCGGGGTTCACCGTGATGAGGAGGTGGTAGATCCCGAACCGCACCGCGCGCGACAGGCGCTCGTCTCCGAGCACCTCGGCGTCGGAGGCCCGCCACAGACCGGCCCACGCCTCGGCGCTCTCGGCGAGCAGTGCCCCGACGCCGCGCTGCGCGGCTGCGCGCGCCAGGCCGGCGGCCCGTTCAGCGAGATCCTCGCCCTCGACGGCGTCGACGTCCCGGCTCGTGCGGACCGCGACCGTCTTGTCGAGCCGCACGGTGCTCCCCTCGGCGACGGTCGCGCTGTAGCTGCGCCGCACCGAGTCGGCTGTGCGGATCGTCTCCTCGCGCTGCGCAGCTGGGCTCAGCGCCGTGCTCGCCGCGAAGGCCAGGTCGACCTCGGAGCCCGCCGTGCGGGTGGTCAGCAGCAGCTCCCCCGACGCCGACTCCCCGGTGGAGGTCGTACGGAGGTGGCGGCTGCGCGCCCATTTGGCGTTGCGCTCCTCCGTGGTGAAAGTACGGCCGGCCGGGTAGACGGGCAGCGCCTCCATGTTCGTGCGGTCGCCGTCGATCCCGGTCTCGATGCGCAGCTCGGCCGAGTGGTTCAGCGGTGTCGCCTCGAGGCGCAGCGCCGCGACGTCGCGCTCGTGCATCGAGGCGAAGCGCAGGCTGTCGACGCGGGTGCGCCTGCCCTCGGAGTCCTCGAACACCGTCGAGCGCCAGAGCGTGCCGGTGCGGATGTCGAGCGCGCGCGCGTGCGACACCGGCGTGCAGGTGTCGACGTCGAGCCGCACGCCTCCCGCGTAGACCGCGGTGTCGAGCCAGTCCGGGCAGTTCACCAGATCCACCACGATCGAGTCGTGCGCGTCGTAGACCCCGGCGACGTAGCTGCCTGGGATGTCCCCGCGGTGCCGCTCCTCGTGCGAGCCGCGAGCGGCGAAGCGGCCGTTGCCCACTGTGAGCTGCGTCTCGTGCACGTTCGCACGGTCGCGGGCGAACCCGCTCTGCCTGATCGTCCACTGCTCGGGCAGTCCCGCCAGCAGTGCGGGGACTCCCCCGGCCTCGGGCAGCTCGGGAACGGAGGCCGCCCCCCGCTCGATCGTCTCGGTCATGCGCCGTACGCCTCTCTGATCTGCTGCGTGGTGGTGGCGAAGTCGCTGTACCCGTCGAGGCTGCTGGCGGCGGCGCGCTGGGCGCCGACGGCGTTGCCGTACCGGCAGGCCGTGACGATGTCTCCGTCGAGCAGGTATCCGAAGGCCATGCCCGCCGCGAAGGAGTCGCCGCAGCCCGTGGTGTCGACCACGTGCTCAACGGGGACCCGAGGGATGGCGGTCTCCACCACGTTCCCCGACCCGTCCAGGGTGAACGCGACGCAACCCTCCTCGTCGAGCGTGATGCACAGCGCCTTCAGCCCGTGCGTGAGCACCTCCTCGGCGAAGGCGCCCAGGCGGTTCGTCGGGATCGGATCGCCAGGAGCCCGCTCGTCGCCGGCCACCGGGAGCACGCTGCAGCCCGCCTCCTCGAGGTTCATCTTGAGGATGTCGATGCTCGGGAGCCACTCGTCGATGTCGATCCAGAGACGGCGCGTGCGCTCCCCGCCGTGCGAGATCGCCGTCGTCGGGCCGTGCCCGTCGAGCAGGATCACACCGTCGCTGTTCGCCCGGATGTACTCGAGCGTGCTCTGGCTCACCTCGTAGTCGGTGATCGGCACGCACACGAACGCCTCGGCGTCGAGGGCGAACTCGACGTCGGCGGGGGTGATGGGCGCCATGAACCCCGTCTGGTGCTCGAGCCGGTTGTTCTGGTCGACGAAGCGCAGCTGGACGACGTCGCCGCGGTCGCCGACCGGGCGGATCCCCTCGAAGGAGATGTTCGGATAGCCGGAGAGCAGCTCGCGCAGCGGAGCCTCGTCGGCATCCGCGATGTTCACGATCGGCAGCACCTCGCCCTCCTCGCCGACCAGGGCGGAGAGGGCGATGGCGGTGTACAGCGCGCAGCCGTACTTGTCGAGCACGTCACCGCGGTGGGTGATCACGTGGTCGCGGGGAATCGGACCGAGAACGGCGATCCTGCGCGGCGGGGTGTGGTGGGACATCCGGGTCTCCTCGTCGAAGCCTTATCGGGAGTGGGTGTGGGTCAGGGTGTGTCTCGTCAACGGGCTCAGCCGCGCAATTCAGTCATCCTGCGCGACGAAAGGAGTCGCAGGATCTCGCGGTGAGATCCTGCGACTCGCAAGCTCGCGCAGGATGGCCAGGATCTACGAGACACACCCTAGCCGCGGATCAGGCCGCGTTGGCCGCGTCGAGGATCTCCTGCACCTTCGTGCGGGGAAGCGGCATCCCGTCCATGCGGCCGACCGGGAAGTTGGCCATCAGCGTGAAGAGATCGCCGTCGAGGAATCCCGGATCCATCGCCTCCCGCAGGAGGGGGCCGGCGACCGGGTGCTCGAGCAGCTCCTCGTAGGTGGAGTCGAGGGACAGGTCGAGCACGACTTCGTCGCCGGGCACGTCGACAGTCGTCGAGGTGCGCAGATCGCGGCTGGAGGCGCCGATCTCGATCGCGTATGAGCCGCCCTCGACGACCCAGCGGTCGACGCGGATGTCCCAGTACGCGAGGTCCTCCCGGAGGATGGCGAGCTCGACGGTCTTGGTCTCGCCTGCCTCGAGGTGCACGGCCTGGAAGGCCTTCAGCTCGCGGACCGGGCGGAACACCTTCGACGGGCTCAGCGAGGTGTACGCCTGCACCACCTCGTGGCCGGCGCGGTCGCCGGTGTTCGTCACCGGAACCGAGACGGTCACGTTGCCGTCCGCGCCGACGGATGCCGAGGCGTCTCCGTACTCGAACGTCGTGTACGACAGGCCGTGACCGAACGGGAAGTGCACAGGCACGTCCTTGGTGTCGTACCAGCGGTAGCCCACCAGCAGGCCCTCGCCGTAGACGGTGTGGCTGAAGTCGCCGGGGAAGTTGCCGAAGGCGGGGGTGTCCTCCAGACGGTACGGAATGGTCTCCGCCAGGCGCCCGGAGGGGTTCACGACCCCGTAGAGCACGTCGGCGGTGGCCCCGCCGCCCGCCTGGCCGAGCAGCCAGCCCTCGACGATCGCCGGCACGCGGTCGGCGAAGGGCAGCGCCACGACGCCGCCGTTGGAGAGCGTGACCACGACGTTCGGGTTGACCTCGAGCACCGCGTCGACCAGCTCGCGCTGCACGGCGGGCAGATCGATGTTCTGGCGGTCGAATCCCTCCGACTCCTCAGCGGCGGGCACGCCGAGGAACAGCACGGCGACCTCAGCGGCGGCGGCAGCGGCGACAGCCTCGGCGCGCAGCGCCTCGGCGTCGCCGGATCCGTCGAGGGTGAAGCCCGCGGCGAAGGCGACGTCGCCATCGGCCAGCGCACGGATCTCCTCGAGGCCCGTGTCGAGGCGGGTGGGGTTGATCTGCGAGGAGCCTGCACCCTGGTAGCGCGGGGTGCGGGCGAACTCGCCGATGACGGCGACCTTCGTGGCCGGGCTCAGCGGCAGGATGCCTCCGTCGTTCTTCAACAGCACGAGACCGCGGCCGGCGACCTCGCGGGCGAGGGCGTGGTGCGCCTCGACGTCGAGCGGGCCCTCCACCGCCGGGCGGGCGAGCGACTTGCGGATCAGCTCGAGCACCCGGTTGGCGGCGAGGTCGACCTTCGACTCCTCGATCCGCCCGTCCTTGACGGCCGCGACGATCTCGGCGTCCGTGCGCCCGTTGCTGGAGGGCATCTCCAGGTCGAGGCCGGCAGGCAGGCCCTGCACGCGGTCGCGCACGGCGCCCCAGTCGGAGACGACCAGTCCCTCGAAACCCCACTCGCCGCGCAGCAGATCGGTCAGCAGCCACGGATCCTCGCTGGTCCACACGCCGTTGACGCGGTTGTAGGAGCACATCACCGTCCACGGCTGGGTGTCGACGACCACGCGGTGGAAGCCGCGCAGGTAGATCTCCCGCAGCGTGCGCGGATCGATGTCGGCGGAGATGCGCACGCGATCGGTCTCCTGATTGTTCGCGGCGAAGTGCTTCAGCGACGAGCCGACGCCCTTCGACTGGATGCCGCGGACGAGGCCGGCGCCCATCGCGCCGGAGACGATCGGATCCTCAGACATGTATTCGAAGTTGCGGCCGCACAGCGGCGTGCGCTTGATGTTGATGCCGGGGCCGAGCGCGACGGCGACGTCCTCGATCGCCGCCTCGACGCCGATCGCCTCGCCGATGCGCTCGGCGAGCTCGGGATCGAAGCTGGCGCTCAGTCCGACGGCCGGTGGGAAACAGGTGGCCGGCACGCTGTCGCCGATGCCGAGGTGGTCGCCGCTGCCGTTCTGCTTGCGGAGGCCGTGCGGACCGTCCGTGATCATGATCTCCGGGATCCCGAGGCGTTCGACCCCCTTGAGATTCCAGAAATTCTTGCCGCTGGTGAGCGAAGCCTTTTCTTCAAGAGTAAGATCCTCGGCGTTGGGGATCTCCGGGGTCGGGTCGGTCATTGGGAACTCCTTTGTTCGCGGGCCGGAAGGGCCGTCACTCAAAACCTTAGTTGTTCGGGTTTTCGAAGACAAGCTTTCCGGACGGTTACGCAACAGTTACGTGAAACGCTTGACATGCTCGGGTTTCACGCGCCAAACTCTTGGCTGAAGCAGGCGAGCACCCGGCGACAGATGTCGGGTCCCCGCTTCATCTGCATTCGCATACCAGCCAAAGGAGGCAGGGATGAGCTCAGTGAGCGGGTCAGCCGCGGGCATGCCATCAGGCATGACCACATCGATCAAGATCGCACAGCAAGAGCAACACCATTGGTTCACCGAACCGACAGATCCGGCACCGAAGAAGTACACGGCGTGGCTGCTCATCGCCCAGCTGTTCTTCTTCATCGCCCTGCTCGGACCGGCGATCATCGGTGTCGGCCTGAAGGTCCAAGACCTCGTGCACCAAGGAGCGATCACTGAGAACGGCGCAACGGGCGCCGCCGGCGTGCTCGGCGGTGTCGGTGCCATCTTCGCCACCGTCGCCAACGTCGTATTCGGCAAGTGGTCCGACCGCACCACGTCGCGATGGGGCCGCCGCCGCATCTGGATCGTGCTCGGCACGATCCTGATGACGATCGCATTCGTCATCATGGCCCTCGCACCCAACCTCATGACTGCGACGATCGGCTGGGCTCTCGCCCAGCTGGGTGCCAACATGACATTCGCGCCATTCGTCGCCACGATTGCCGACCATGTGCCGAAGTTCCAGCGAGGCAAGATCACCGCGGCCATCGGCATCATGCAGAACATCGGCATCCTCGGTGGTACGGCAGTAGCCGACATGTTCAAGGATCAGATGCTCGTCATGTTCGTGGGGCCCTCCATCCTCGCGATCATCACGATGGTGATCTTCGCGGTCGTGCTGCCCGACCAGGTTCTGCCCGAGAAGCCCCCGCGCCTGTCGCTCAAGGAACTCGCCCATACCTTCTGGGTCAGCCCTGCCAAGCACCCCGACTACGCGCTCGCGTGGTGGTCGCGCTTCCTGATCACCTTTGCAAGCTTCGGCTTCTCCGCCTTCCGGTTCTTCTACCTGCTCAATCATGTCGGCGTCCCCGAGGAGGACATTCCGGGTCTCATCACCCAGACTGTGCTCGTCTACACCGTCGCGCTTATCGTCGTCAGCTACCTCTGCGGCTGGCTCTCCGACAAGCTGGGCCGACGCAAGATCTTCGTATGGACTTCCACGGCGCTGTACGCCGTGGGCACCACGTCGCTGATCTTCGTGCACGACATCCCGACCTTCTTCCTGCTGGAGCTGCTCCTCGGCATCGCCTACGGCATGTATGTCGGCGTCGACATGGCGCTCGTGATGGACGTGCTCCCGAACCCGGACGACTCGGGCAAGGACCTCGGCGTCTTCAACATCGCCAACGCACTGCCCCAGACCTTCGCCCCGATGATCGGCGCGATCATGGTATACATCGGCGATGAGACGGGCAACAACTACGGATTGTGGTTCACGATCTGCGGTGTCGCCTGTCTGCTCGGGGCCCTGGTCATCTTCCCGATCAAGTCGGTGAAGTAGGACCTCGGCAGAGCACGCGGGGCGGTTCCGGATGTGGCATCGATCACTCCGGAATCGCCCCGCGGGCTTTCCGCCCTTTCGGGGCACTCCCTTATCGCAACACGAATTTCTAGGTTGTCAGCTGTGAATCGTCGGGGACCGTACGCCAAGGGCATCGCGAAGCGCGAGGAGATCATCGCCGCCGCCCTGGATACCGTCGCGCGCGTCGGCTGCCGCAACGCCTCCAACCGTGAGATCGCCGATCGCGTCGGTCTCAGCCAGGCCGGGCTCATGCACTACTTCGGCTCGCGCGAGGAGCTGCTCGTGGCGGTGCTCGCGGCGCGCGACGAGCGGGACTATCAGCTGCGCTTCGCAGAGAATCCCACCTTCGACGGCTACATCGACATCATCGTGAACAACACCACGGTGCCCGGCCTCGTGCAGCTGTACGTCGAGTACTCGGCAGAGGCCACCATCCCGCCGCATCCCGCGCACGAGTTCTTCGCCCAGCGCTTCGTCCGCGTGCGGAGTCTGCTCGCCGGCGTGATCGAGCGCGCGAGGGACGCGGGCGAGTTCGGCCCCGCCCTCCACCCGGCCAACGCCGCCGACCTCGTCATCGCCGCCTCAGACGGCCTCCAGGTGCAATGGCTGGTGAACCGGTCCATCGACATGGCCGAGCGGCTCCGCGAGCTGTGGGCCGCGCTGCGCCAGGTGTCCCTGTCGGGCGCGGCGAGGCTCTAGGCCCGCGATCCCGCCGCATCGACGCGGAAACGGGCGCGCAGCATCTCCGGATCCCGGCTCGAACGGCCGACGCGCAGCTCGAAATCGCCGGGCTCCACGATCCGACGGCCCTCGGCGTCGACGAGCGTCAGCTCGGACGCGGGCAGCTCGAAGACTTCCGTGCTGCTCTCCCCCGGCTCGAGCGCGACGCGCCTGAACGCCTTGAGCTCCTGATCCACCCAGCTGACCGAGGTGACGAGGTCGCTGACGTAGAGCTGCACGGTCTCGACCGCCGGGCGGTCGCCCGTGTTGCGCAGGGTCACCTCGGCCCGCACCGCGTCGTCTGGCGAGAGGGAGTCGGCATCGAGCCGCAGCTCCGCGTACTCCACCTCCGTGTACGAGAGCCCCTCGCCGAACGCGTACGCCGGCTGCTGCGTGAGATCGGCGTAGCAGTCTCCGTGCTGGCCGCGGACCTGGTTGTAGTAGGTGGGCTGCTGACCGACGTGCCGCGCGAAGGAGATCGGCAGCCTGCCCGAGGGCTCGACCAGGCCGAAGAGCAGCTCCGCGAGGGCGCGACCGCCCCGCATGCCCGGGCTCGCGGCCCAGATCACCGCGTCGGCGCTCTCGACCGAGGGAGGCAGCACCATCGGCTTGGAGGCGAGCAGCACCACGACGAGAGGCTTACCGGTCGCGGCGAGAGCGTCGAGTAGCGCGATCTGGGCGCCGACCAGTTCGAGCGTCGCGGTCGAGCGCACCTCGCCCACGAGCTCGATGCGATCCCCCACGACGGCGACGACGACATCGGCGTCGTTCGCATCGCGCACCGCCTCGGCGATGAGCTCCTCGTCTGGCGCGCACGGCACGACCACCTGCGGGCGCGGCTGCCCGTCGGGGAAGTACGCCCCGTCGGGGTTCTCGGCGAGCGAGAGGATCTCGGCGCCGAGCGCATGCGAGACCGTCCAGTTCTCGGGCGCGACGGCGCGCAGTCCGTCGAGCACCGTCTCGATCATCTCGCGCGGCTGGCCGTCGAGCCAGCCGGCCTGACCCGAGCCACCCGCCCAGTCGCCGAGCTGGGTCTGCGCGTCGTCGGCGAGCGGCCCCACCACTGCGACGCGGCGCGGGGCGGGGTCGCCGCCGACGGCTCGTCCGTCCGCGCCGGCTGTGCAACCGCCGGCGAGCGGCAGCAGTCGGTCCCTGTTGCGCAGCAGCACGAGCGACTCCCTGGCCGTCTCGAGGTTCAGGCGCGCGTGCTCCTCTCGGCCGACGACCTCGGAGATACGGCTCTGCACCGGTCGCCTGGGATCCTCGAAGAGCCCGAGCTCGAACTTCACCCGCAGGATCCGCGCAACCGCTGGATCGAGCTCCGACTCCTCGAGCAGCCCCGTGCGGATGGCCTCGAGCGCACCGTCGAAGAAGCCCGGCGTCGTCATCACCAGATCGTTGCCGGCCTTCACCGCCGCGGCGGCCGCGTGGGCGTAGTCGGGCTGCACCTTCTGCTCCCAGACCATGCGGCCCACGTTGTCCCAGTCGGAGACGAGGGTGCCGGTGTAACCCCAATCCCCCCGCAGCACGGCGTTCAGCAGCCACGAGTTCAGGGTCACGGGCACGCCGTCGATCGACTGGTAGCCAAGCATGAAGGTGCGGCACCCCTCTCGCGCCACGCGCTCGAACGGCGGCAGGAACCAGGATCGCAGCTTGCGCCGGGAGAGGTCGGCCTCGCTCGCGTCGCGCCCGCCCTGCGTCTCGGAATAGCCCGCGAAATGCTTCGCGGTGGCGAGGATCGCGGTGGGGTCGGCCAGCCCCTTTCCCTGGTAGCCGCGCACCATCGCCGAGGCCAGCTCGCCGATGAGATGGGGGTCCTCGCCGAAGGTCTCTCCGACGCGGCCCCAGCGCAGATCTCGGGCGATGCAGAGCACCGGCGAGAAGGTCCAGTGCACGCCGGTGGCCGAGACCTCCTCGGCCGTCGCGCGGGCGACCCGCTCCAGCAGCTCCGGATTCCAGGAGGCGGCCATGCCGAGCTGCGTCGGGAAGATGGTGGCGCCTTCCCAGAACGAGTGGCCGTGGATGCAGTCCTCCCCGACGAGGAGCGGGATCCGCAGGCGCGTCCGCTCGGTGAGATCGTGGGCCAGCACGAGCCGCTCCGGGGAGCCGTGGAGGATGGAGCCGGCGTGCCTGCGCAGCACGTCGTTCTCGAGGTCCTCCCTGGCGTCGAACTGCATCATCTGCCCGACCTTCTCCTCGACGGTCATCCGGGCGAGGAGATCGGCGATTCGATCCTCGATCGGCTGGGCGGGATCGCAGTACCTCGGAGTCTGTTCCATGTCAGCATCCTGTCACATCCGCCTCGAAAACCGGAGGGGTGTCGCATTTCGATTCCGGACCCGGATTCCCAGGGGTTGAGGATGCGGGATCGACGAAGCTCCGGTAAGCTGGCGCGATGCCCGAGACCTCCCAGGTGATGACCTCCGAAGCCCCGACCGCCCAGCTGGTCGCGTCCGATCTCGCGTCGTACGACGCCTTCCTCTTCGATCTCGACGGCGTGGTGACCCCGACGGTCGACCTGCACCGGCGCGCGTGGCAGGAGACCTTCGACCGCTTCTTCGCGAGCATCGGCGAGGCCCTCTACCGCGAGGAGGAGTACTTCGCCTCCCTCGACGGACGACCCCGCTTCGCCGGTGTGGCGACGCTGCTCGAGGCCAGGAGCATCGCCCTCCCGATGGGCGACCCGGCCGACGAGAACCTGAGCACCGTGTACGGCATCGGCAACAGCAAGAACCGCTCGTTCGCCGAGGTGCTGGAGCGCGACGGCATCGCCGCCTACCCCGGCACGCTGCGCCTGATGGCTCGTCTTGACGCGCTCGGCAAGCCGCTCGCCATCGTGTCGAGCTCTCGCAACAGCGAGGCGGTGCTCCGGGCCGCCGGCCTGCTGGAGCGGTTCTCCGAGATCGTCGACGGGGTCGTGGCGGACCGCGAGGGGCTTCCCGGCAAGCCGGCGCCCGACACCTTCCTGCGCGCCGCGCAGCTCCTCGGGGTCTCTCCGGGCGCCGCGGTGGTCTTCGAGGACGCGGGATCGGGCGTCGCGGCAGCGCGGGCCGGCGGTTTCGGGCTCGTGGTGGGCGTCGACCGCGGTGCGGGCGACGAGCTGACCGAGGCCGGAGCGCACCTCGTCGTGCGCGACCTCGACGAGCTCGCGGGCTGATCCCCCGAACCGCCCGGCGGCTCGGAATCGACCCGCGCGGGATCAGGCCTGCGCGTCACGCACCAGCAGCGCGAGCCGGACCCGGTTCGTGTCGCCGATCTTCGCGAAGATCCGTGTGAGATGCGTCTTGACTGTCGCCTCCGAGCAGAAGAGCCGCGCCCCGATCTCCGCATTCGAGAGCCCCTCGGCCACGCCCTCCGAGACCTCGCGCTCCCGCGGGCTCAGCTGGTCGAGCAGTTCCCGCGCCGCATCGCGGCGGCGATCCCGACCCTCATCAGCGAAGTGCTCGATGAGCGCCCGGGTATGCGACGGGCTCAGCATGGCGTCTCCGGCCGCGACCACCCGGATCGCCTCGATGAGATCCAGCGGTGGCGTGTCCTTCAGCAGGAAGCCGCTCGCCCCCGCCTCGATCGCCGCGAACACGTGCTCGTCGAGCCTGAACGTGGTGAGCACGAGCACGCGCGTCTCGGGCGTCGCCTCGCGCAGCATCCTCGTCGCCTCGATCCCGTCGACGCGCGGCATGCGCACGTCCATCACCACCACGTCCGGGCGCAGCCGCTGCACCAGCTCAGGCGCCTCGGCGCCGTCGCCCACCTCTCCGACCACCTCGATATCCGAGGCGGAGGAGAGGATGGTGCAGAGGCCGGCGCGCATCAGGGCGTCGTCGTCAACGATCGCGACCCGGATCATGCGTCCTCCCACGGCAGGTCGGCGCGCAGTTCGAACCGTCCCCGGGCCGACCGCGCCTCGAAACGACCGCCGAGCACCTCGACGCGACCTCGCAGCGCCTCGAGGCCGGTGCCCCCGCCCCGCTGCCCGCCGGGGGCGAGCGGGTTGCCCACCACCACCTCGAGCCGGGATCCCGGCGAGCCCCGCAGCGAGACGCGGGTCGGGGCGCCAGGTGCGTGCCGGTGGGCATTCGTGAGCGATTCCTGCACGATGCGGTAGACGAGCCGGCCGATCGAGGCCTGCACCTCCGCCTGCTCCACGCCGATCCCGTCATCGAGCTCGACCGACGCCCCCGCGGCCCGGCTCTCCGCGATCAGATCCAGGACCGCAGTGAGGGTCGGCATCGGGGCACGATCCGCATCCGCTTCGCCGAGGGCCCGCACCACGGCCCGCAGGTCGGCCAAGCCCCGGCGGGCGGTGTTCCGGATCGCCTCAGCCGCCGCCCTGGCGGCGGGATCGCGCGTGCTCACCTCGAGCGCGCCGGCCTGCGTGGTCACGAGCGTGAGCACGTGTCCGAGCGAGTCGTGCATGTCTCGGGCGATGCGCTCGCGCTCGGCGTCCACGGCCCGCGCCGCAGCGACCTCGCGCTCCACCTCGGCTCGCACGGCGCGCGCGGTGGCCGCGACCTCCCGCTCCCGGCTCCTCCGGATGAACCGGCCGACGAGCACCGGCAGCACCATGGTGAACACCAGCATGACCGGTACGGTCTGCACGACCCAGTGCCAGGGCTGCTCGAAGAGGCGCCGGAAGACCGTCGCCAGGCAGAGGAGGCTGACGCCGAGAGCAGTGAGCCAGACCAGCACGCCCTGGCGTCGAATCGCCAGGCTCACGAGGCCTATCACGACGACCGCCACGGTGCCCGCGAACAGCGCAGCCGCGCCCACCAGCGTGAGCGCGTAGGGGAACCGCTTGCGCAGCACCACCGCGGCGATGGCGAACGGGGCGAGGACGGTCTGCATCACCCACTGCCAGGCCGCCACGTCAGGGTCGAGCAGCACATAGTAGGCCAAGCCGATTGCGAGCAGGTAGATCACGTGCGATTCCCAGC
>JASGDX010000276.1:0-11205 GCA_047606985.1 Leucobacter sp.
GAGACGGCCGGAAAATCCTCCGCTCGGCAGGGTCCGACGCAGTACCCGAGGGGTGGCCCAGGGCGTGCGGGGTGCAGGGGCAGAGGCAGGAGGCAGGAGGCAGGAGGCAGGAGGCAGGAGGTGCGGGGCACCGAGGTACGAGGTACGCGAGCGGGTGCGGGGTGCGGGGTGCGCGAGGGGACGCAGGGGCGTGCGGGGTCGGGCTGGCGGCTACCGCTTCTCGCGCTCCGCTCGCTCGGCCTCCTCCGCGGCGCGCAGCTCGCGGGTCGCGGCGTGCAGCAGATCCTCGGCGCGGCGTCGCCGGTGCTGCGCCAGGGTCTCGGCGCCGTAGCGCTCGCGCACCCGATCCCGAGCTTCGGCGGTCGCGGTGATGATGTAGCTGCTCGCCAGCAGGATCACCTGCGCCGAGAGGTTGAACCACAGCAGCAGCGCGATGAGCGCCGCGAACGCGCCGAGCAGCGGGTTCGACGTGGCGCCTCGCACGAACAGGCCCGACAGCTCCTGCAGCACGGTGAGCCCGACGCCGCCGAGCACCGCGCCGCCCCACAGCGCTCGCGCCGGCGCGCGCACGCCCGACAGCAGCCGGAACACCAGCGCCACCGCGAGCGCGTCGATCGCGAAGACGATCAACAGGCCGAGCGCATGGGTGAGCCAGGAGGGCACGCCGCCAGCGCCGATCCCGAACCACGATGCGACCGCGGCGATCCCGACCGATGCCGCGATGCTCAGCACCGCGGCGAGCACGAGCAGCGCGCCGAACGCGATGCCGACGAGCAGGTTGCGCAGCAGCGTCCAGAGGAAGAAGCCGTCGTCGTGCAGTTCGTCAGCGAGCACCCGGAGCGCCGTGCGCAGGCTGCCGATCGCGCTGATCGCGGCGCCGACGAGGCCGAGCAGCGACACGATGCCGGCGATGGTGAACCCGGCGGGCGCGTCGATCTTCGACGGGTCGACGACGCGGGTGAGGCCGGGCAGGAAGCTCTCGAGCGCCTCCGTGAGCGCCTCCATCGCCTCGGGGTTGCGCCCGAGCCACAGCGCCGCGAGCGAGAACCCCAGCAGCACCGCGGCGAAGACGCTGAACAGGGCGCGGTAGGTGATGCTGTCGGCGAGCATCGCACCGCGGTGCTCCGAGTAGCGCAGGTAGGCGCGCACCAGGCGCAGCTGCAGCGCGCGGGCGGTGAGCCGCCGTATCAGGCCGGCGGCTCCGGCCCCGCCCGTGTGCCCGGTCTCCGTTTCGCTCTCCATGCCTCCAGCCTACGGCTGTGCCGGGATCGCCCGCCCGGAGCCTGCCCGCGGGTCGCCCGGCTCAGGCCTCGGCGTCGTCTCGGTCGTCGTCGAGCGGCACCGGCCGCTGCTGCTCGGCCCAGTCGCCCTCGCTCACGGGCTCCCGGGCGGTCGAGAGCGGCTGCGGGGCCTCGTCCTCGTCGCCCGGATCGGCGGGCACGAACTGGTCGAGCAGATCGGCCTCCGCGGCCTCGCTGTTCGGTTCGATGGGCTCGGGCGTCATGGTCTCCCCCTGTCGTTCGTCGGTGCGCTCTTCCAGCGGGTGGTACCAGCAATCTAGTTCGGGATCGCGCCGCCGGCAACACCGGTCTGCGCTGCGGGCCTCCCGGCCCGATGGGGTCCGCCACCAAGACGTCATGTGCCGTTCCGGCAGCGGACACCCGGGTTCACGCTGTCGCTACAGGCGCGGCGGTTCCTCACGAGCGAGGGGCGCCGTGGAAGTCAGCTCTCCCGCGGCGCTCCTTTCGCGATCGGCAGCATGACAGGTGGTGCGATCCGCCGATCGAGCGGATCACCCCTTGATTTCGACTCCGCTGCGCTCCGCTCAATCAGCGGGACGGCCGCGCTCGATCAGCGGGGCGGCCGCCGGTTGAGCAGAGCCGGCGGAGTCGAAGCCAGGATCTCAGGCGCGATCCCGAACCGCTGGCAGCCGCACCTCGGCCAGCAGGCCGCCCTCGGGCCTGGCGACGAGCCGCAGCTCGCCGTCGTGGGCTCGCACGATGCTCTGCACGATCGCGAGGCCCAGCCCCACGCCCGCCTGGTCCCCGTGGATGCGCTGCGTACCGCGCTGGAACGGCTCGGCGAGCGTGGCGAGCACGGACGCCGGGATCGGCTCCCCCGCGTTCTCGACGGTCAGCGTCGCGGTCGCGGGATCGCCGGGAGCCGCCGCCGGCTCGACGCCGGTGCGCACGAGCACGGTGTTCATGAGCCCGGTGTTCGCAGGCCCGGTGTTCGCGGGCTCGGCGTTCGCGAGCCCGGCATTCTCAGGCTCGGTGTTCATGAGCTCGGCGTTCGCGGACCCACCACTCGCGGGCCCCTCGCTCGCGGCCCCGGCGCCCAGTGACCCCGTCCCGCCCTCCGGCAGGCTGTGCACGATCGCGTTGTGCAGCAGATTGGAGACCGTCTGCAGCAGCAGGGCGCCGGATCCCTCGACCACCGCGACGTCGCCCTCCACCTCCACGCTCACGCCGTGCCGCTCGGCGAGGGGCAGCAGCGTCTCGGCCGCCTGTTCGGCGAGGAGCGAGAGGTCGACGCGATCCCGCGCGAACGACCGCTGATCGGCGCGGCTCAGCAGCAGCAGCGCCTCCGTGAGCTCGACCGCCCGAGCGTTGACGGCGCGCAGACGGCGCAGCAGCTCGTGCTCGTCGTGCGCGGGATCGCGCTCGGCCACGTCGAGCAGCGTCTGCGTGACGGCGAGCGGCGTGCGCAGCTCGTGCGAGGCGTTGGCCGCGAAGCGCTGCTGCTCGGCGACGTGCGCCTCGAGCTGGGCGAGCATCGCGTCGAAGCTGTCGGCGAGCTCGCGGAACTCGTCGCGCGGGCCCTCCAATTCGATGCGGTGGGCGAGGGATCCGCGCGCGGCGCGGCGCGTGGCCTCCGTGATGCGGCGCAGCGGGGCCAGCATGCGGCCGGCAAGGATCCAGCCGCCGAGCAGGCCGAAGATCAGCAGGGCGAGGAGCGCCCACGCGGCGGCCGGTCCGAAGGCGCGGATGAGGTCCATGCGCCCCGGGAAGAACCCCTCCGGGCTGTACGTCGCATTCGGCGGCACGTAGCGCAACAGGAATACCCACACCACCGCGAGCAGCAGCGCACCCGCCAGCATGAGGAAGCCCGCGTAGCTGAGGGTCAGCCTGAGACGCACGCTGAGGCCGCGGCGCCTAGGCACGCGGGGCCGATCCAGGGCGCGCGGATCCCGAACCCGCCAATCCCGAGACTGCCGCACCCGAGACCGCGGAGCCCGAACCCGCCGCCCCCGATTCGACATCGCCCGCTTCCCCGGCCGCGGCGTCGATGCGGTACCCGACTCCGGGCACCGTGGCGATGAGCCACGGCTCGCCGAGGCGCTTGCGCAGCGCCGAGACCGTGATGCGCACGGCGTTGGTGAAGGGATCGGCGTTCTCGTCCCAGGCCTTCTCGAGCAGTTCCTCGGCGCTGATCACTCCCCCGTCGGCCGCGACGAGCACCTCGAGCACGGCGAACTGCTTGCGGGTGAGCGCCACGTAGCGGCCGTCGCGGTAGACCTCGCGGCGGAAGGGGTCGACGCGCAGCCCGGCGATCTCGCGCACGGGCGGGCGGCTGTGCGCGCGGCGGCGGTCGAGGGCGCGCAGGCGCAGCACGAGCTCCTGCAGCTCGAAGGGCTTGGTGAGGTAGTCGTCGGCGCCCAGTTCGAAGCCGCTGGCCTTGTCGTCGAGGCGGTCGGCGGCGGTGAGCATGAGGATGGGCATGCCGGTGCCCGATGCGACGATGCTCTTCGCGACCTCGTCGCCCGATGGGCCGGGGATGTCGCGGTCGAGCACGGCGATGTCGTAGTCGTTGACGCTCAGCAGTTCGAGCGCCGCGTGCCCGTCGCCGGCGAGGTCGGCCGCGATGGCCTCGAGGCGCAGCCCGTCGCGGATCGCCTCGGCCATGAACGGCTCGTCCTCCACCACCAGTACGCGCATGCCCTCCATGCTACGAGCCGCGGGGTATCGCGAGCATATGGAAAAGCGCGTACGCGCTCGCAACGCCGCGCGCGATTGGCTGAGTGGCATGGCTCATCACGCAACTCGCGCAACCGTTTCGGGATCCTCGCTCCGCGCCATCGCGCTGCCCCTCATCGGCGTGCTCGCCGCTGCCGCCCTCGCCATCGGCGCCGTCGCGCTGCAGTCGAGCGCTTCGGCGGCGCGCGGGGCCGGCTTCGCGCCGGGCGCGAACGGGGAACTGCCGGTGCTCGACGCGAGCGAGAGCGGGATCGGAAACGGGGGCGGGATCCCGGTCGCGTCAGAGGGCGGGGCCTCGGACTCCGACGGGCGTCTCACGGAGGCCGACGGCCTGCTGCCGGCCGGCGCCTCGGTGTTCGACGACGCCTACCCCGCCATCGTGAATCTGCGGCCCGAGTTGCTCGCGGCGCTTCGTGCGGCCGCGAGCGATGCGCAGAACGCCCGCGTGGAGTTCACGGTGAACAGCGGCTGGCGCTCGGCCCGGCTGCAGGAGCAGCTGCTGCGCGAGGCGGTGGCCCAGTACGGTTCGGAGGAGGAGGCCGCGCGCTGGGTGGCGACGGCCGAGACCTCTGCGCACGTGTCGGGCGACGCAGTCGATCTCGACGGCGCGGACGCCGCCGCCTGGCTCGCGGCGCACGGCTCCGCTTACGGCCTGTGCCAGATCTACGCCAACGAGCCGTGGCACGTCGAGCTGCGCCCCGATGCCCCGACCGACGGCTGCCCGGCCATGTACACCGACCCGACCGAGGACCCGCGCATGCAAGACTGAACGGATGACGTACACCGCCCTCATCACCGGAGCCTCGGCCGGCCTCGGCGCGGAGTTCGCACGGCAGCTCGCGGCGCGCGGCGTCGACCTGGTGCTGGTGGCCCGCGACGCGGGGCGCCTCGAGGCACCGGCCGGGGAGCTGCGCGAGCGATTCGGGATCGAGGTCGAGGTGCTCGCTGCCGACCTCACCGATGAGGCCGCGCTGGAGCAGGTGGCCGAGCGGCTCACCGACGCCGAGCGGCCGGTCGACATCCTCATCAGCAACGCGGGCTTCGGCGTGTACGACGGTTTCGAGCGCAGCGCGATCGCCGACGAGCGCCGCCTGCACGAGCTGCTCTCCTGGGCGCCGCTGCGGCTGGCGCACGCGGCGGTGCCCGGCATGCTCGCGCGGCGGCGGGGGTGGATCATGAACGTGGCGAGCGTCGCGGCCTTCACCCCGAGCGGCACCTACGGCGCGGCGAAGGCCGCGGTGGTGTCGCTGTCGCGATCCCTCGCCGCCCGCTACCGCCGCTCGGGAGTGCGCGTCACCGTGCTCTGCCCGGGACTGCTCGACACCGAGTTCCACGAGCGCATGGGCGTCGACCACCTGCCGCGGCTGCCGCGCATCGCGTGGGCCGACACCGAGCGCGTGGCGCGCGAGGGGCTGCGCGCGCTGCATCGGGGCCGCCCGGTGCTCGTCTCCGATTGGCGCTACCGCCTGCTGCGCCCGCTCATCGCAGTGCTGCCCGACCGGGTGCTCGAGCGCACCACCACGACGAACGAGAGCGAGCGGCGGCGGCGAGGAGGAGCTCGCCGGGCGCGGTCGGCGTGAGGCGCGCGAGCGATGAGCCCCGCGGGGCCGCGCTCCGATCCGCCGATCTCACGACGCCTGCACCACCGGAATGATCTCGACCAGCGGTTCGATGCCCGCGAAGTCGCGCGGATTGGTCGTGTAGAGCGGCAGCCCCTCGACTGCCGCGGTCGCGGCGATCATGAGGTCGAGGCTGCGCCCACGGGGTTTGCGCCCAGCGGCGAACACCGCGGCGCTCAGCGCTCCGAACATCCGCGCCGCTTCGGGACCGTACGCGATGGGATCGAACTCGTTCTCGACCTGTTGCAGGATCAGCGTGCGATTCGCCCGTTCCAGCACCGCGGCGGGATTCGACCCCGCTACCGCGTGCACGCCTACCGCGAGCTCTCCCAGAGTGATCGCGGTGATGGCCGCTTGCCGCGGCAGCGACTCCGGTCCGATGCGCGAGCGCGCGATCAGCACGCCCGTATCGAGCAGTCCCCGGGACACGGCGCGCTGCTCAGCGGGCATAGGGATCGGACAACTCGTCGTCGAAAGCACCGCGCACGTCGGCCGCGAATGCCTCGCCATCGATCCGCGGCACGCCCCTGCTCATCGCGACGAACTCCTCCCGCGGCACGAACCGTCGCTTGCGACGCAACGGCACCAACTCGCCGATCTCGCGCCCGTCGCGAGTCACGGTGAAGGCCTCACCGGCCTCGACCGCATCCATGATCTCTTTGGAGCGCATGCGGAGATCTCGCTGGCTGATCGCGTTGAGAGTGCTCATACGCCCAAGGTAGCACCATGTGCCATCTTGCGCCACAGGGCAGGGTGCTGGGCGACGAATCGAGAATCTTGGTTCAGCGGGCGAACATCTCCTTACCGGGCTGCCGGATCCAGCGCATCGGGCTGCCAGACCCAGCGCATCGCGTCGACCCGGACCCGCTCGAGCAGCGGCTCGACCGAGCCGAGATGAGATCATGGCGGGGATGGACGCAATCCGCAGGGCCGCATGGTGGGCCGCCGACTACGCCTACGCGGGCTGGTGGCAACTCCACGCCGTCCTCTTCCGCCCCGACCCCCGCGGCTTCCTCGACGGCGAGCGGGCCGCGATCGTCGTCATCCCCGGGGTCTACGAGCCGTGGCGGTTCATGCTGCCCCTCATCCGCGAGCTGCACGGGCGAGGGCACCCGGTGCACGTGCTCGACCCGCTGCGCGACAACCGCGGTACCGTCGAAGCAGGCGCCCGGATCGTGGACGCATACCTCGCCGCGCACGGCCTCGAGGACGCGGTGATCGTGGCGCACAGCAAGGGCGGGCTGATCGGCAAGCACGTCATGGCCTTCGGGGCGGGCGCCCCGCGCATCCGCGCGATGGTGGCGATCGCGACGCCGTTCGGCGGCTCGCGCTACGCGCGCTTCCTGCTCAGCCGCACGCTGCGCTCGTTCTCCCCGCGCGATGCGACACTGCTGCGCCTCGCCGGGGCCGTCGAGGTCAACGCGCGCATCGTGTCGGTGTTCCCGCGCTTCGACCCGCACATCCCCGAGGGCAGCGAGCTGGCGGGCGCCCGCAATGTGCGGGTCGAGACGGGCGGGCACTTCCGCATCCTCGCGCACCCCCGCACGCGCGCGATCTGCGCCGCGGTGGCGGGAAAGGCGTAGAGGGAGCGGCGACAGCCGGCATATGGTTCCGCTGCCCGGCATATCGCCGGCGTATCGGAAAACGCGAACGGCGGGGCAACAGGCCGCCGCGTTGACTGGTCGCATGACCGCTCCCACCGCTCCCCTCGCCCGTCCGCTGTCAGCCGGTTCAGCCGGCACCACCGGTTCGGCTGGTTCCACCGGTTCCACCGGTTCCGCCGGTCGGGCCGCGTTCCCGGTTCCCGCCTCCCCCGCCGATCGGGTTCGGGATCCGCGCTCCCCCGCGGTTCCCGGCGCCCGACGGCGCCCCCTGCTGATCGGACTCTTCGCCGTTTACCTGGCGCTGCTCGTGTGGGCCGTGCTGTGGAAGCTCGACGTGCCGCACGTCGGGATGAGCGGGGTGCACCGCCTCAAGCTCGTGCCGTTCGCGGCCACCGCAGACGCCGGCGCGAGCGCCCCGCTCGAGGTGCTGGCCAATGTGCTGATCTTCGTGCCGTTCGGCGTCTACACCGGGCTGCTCGCGCGTCGGCGAGCGGGATGGCGGGCCGGGTGGGCTGCGGGATGGCGGATCACCGCGCTCGGCGCCGCGACCAGCCTCGGGCTCGAACTCGCCCAGCTCGCGCTCGGCACCGGCGTCGCCGACACCACCGACGTGATCACCAATACGCTGGGCACCGCGGCTGGCGTGCTGCTGCTCGCGGGGCTGCGGCGCGGACTCGGCTCGCGCACGGCGCGCCTGGTCGCCCGCTTCGGTCTCGCGGGCACGGCGGTCGTGGCCCTGGGCGCAGTGGTGTTCTTCGTCTCACCGCTGCAGCTCGGGCAGCGCGACGTGCGGGTCGATCCCGCACCCGGAGCACCCGGGCCCAGCTTCGAGCGGTGAGCGGGCCGGCGCCATGATCCCGCACCCCCTCTCCGTCGGTCGAGCTTGTCGACGAAGGAACGCAGTCGAAACCGCAGCCCGCTTCCTATCCGCGCCCGGTGAAGCGGTCCATCGACGAGTAGACGTGGAACACGCGGTCGGCGATCGCGTCCCAGGCGCTCGTCGGCAGCACGCCGCGCAGCGCCATGGCGAGCTTGACCGTCCAGGGCTTCGACACGATCGGCGTGCCGGCGACCATGCCCTCCCAGGCGGCGCGGGCCGCGCGCACGGGCGTCATGATCGGGGTGAGCAGCGGGCCGCGGGCGCCCTCGAACATGCCGGTGGAGATGTAGCTGGGGCAGAACGTGGTGACGGCGACGTGGTCGTGGCCCTCGCGGGCGAGCTCGAGGCGCAGCGATTCGCTCCAGCCGATCATGGCCCACTTCGAGGCGGCGTAGACGCTCATGCGCGGGTTGGCGAGGGTGCCCGCGGCGGAGGCGATGTTGAGGATGCGCTTGGGGCGGGATCGGTCGGCGAGCATGCCGGGCAGCAGCTCGCGGGTGAGGTGCATGGGCGCGAGTGAGTTGACGCGCATGGTGAGCTCGATGTCGCGCTCGGCGTCGTGCTCCCAGAACAGCGCGCCGCGCACGATGCCGGCGTTGTTGATGAGGATGTCGGGCGCCCCGAGCTCCTCGACCGTGCGCCGCGCGCCCGCCGCGACGGCCTCGCGATCGGAGACGTCGACGACGAAGGCGCGCACCCGTGTGCGCGGCCCGTCGAGCTCTGCGGCGAGCGCGTCGGCGCGATCCCGATCCACGTCCCACAGCGCCACCGCCGTCGCGCCCTCCCGCACCGCGCGGCGAGCGTACAGCTCCCCCATGCCGCGCGCGGCGCCCGTGATGAGCACCGTTGAACCGGGGACGATGGCGTTGGGGCGGGGCTTCGTCGGCATGGGGTCAGCCTAGCGGGGCGGGCGGGCGCCAGGACGATCGCAGAACGCGCTGAGCAATTCACCGAGGGTCGGCACGTTGACGGTTTCCCCGCCGACAGCCCGAAGGGCGGACCTGCCGCGCCATGCACGGCCGCCGCCGCGGCCTATCCTGCGCGAACCCGTATTGCCCGGTCTCCGCACCCTCGACCACGAGGGCCATCGCCTCGCCCGGGTTGTCGTGCTCGGGCAGCACGCCGCCCTCGCGGAACCGGATGGCGACCTGGCGCATCGATCCCTCGGTCTTCACCGGGTGCACGGCGATGCCGGTGCCCGAGGCCTCGGCGTCGGCTGCTAGTTCGTCGCTGAGGCTGGTGAGCGAGATGTGGATCATGGCGGCTCCTTCCGTTCGGCGCACCGGCGCCTCGGCTGCGAGGGCCGGTGTCCTCTCATGCTATGCGGCGGGTAGCATGGCCGCATGCCGTCGCCCAGCGTCTCCGTTCTGCTCGCGGACATCACCGAGCTCGAGGTCGACGCCGTGGTGAACGCGGCGAACAACCGCATGCGGGGTGGCGGAGGCGTCGACGGGGCGATCCACCGGGCAGGCGGACCCGCGGTGCTCGAGGACTGCATCGCGCGCTTCCCGAACGGCCTCGCCACGGGCGATGCGGGCTACACCGCTGCCGGTCTCCTGCCGGCGCGGTGGGTGATTCACACGGTGGGCCCGAACTTCCGGGCCGGCGAGACGGATCGCTCGCTGCTGGAGTCGTGCTACCGGCGCTCGCTCGAGGTCGCGGACTCGCTCGGCGTGCGCAGCATCGCGTTTCCGCTGGTGAGCGCCGGCGTCTACGGGTGGCCGCTGGAGGACGCGGCGCGGGTCGCGGTGCGAACCGTTGCGGGCGCCTCGACTCAGGTCGAATCGGTGACGTTCGCGGCGTTCAGCAACCGGGTGTTCGAGTTGATCCGGGCTGAGATCGAGGCTCTCGGTTGAGGACGCGAACCAAGAACAACTGAGGGGCTCTGGCTCTCCGGGTTGCCCCGTGCAACCTACTCGATCCGCGTATTCATGCGGTTCTTACGGCACCAGTCTACGCGTTGTCGCGGGTTGATACGAGCTCATTCGGACCCCGTGAGAGGGTTTAGGACCCCGTTTCGGACCCCGCGGGAAGGATCGTCATGAACGGCTGGGCAGTCGGCGACGCAGCAGGCGCATCGGTCGAGACCGTGCTCGGCAAGATCAGCGATGCCGTCGCAATGGCAGCCCTCGACTCGGCACCGGCAGCTGGGTTCGCCCGTCATCGCGGCGGCACTTCCGTGAAGAGCGCTTCGTGCACCATAACACGAGCTGCATGGCTCAGCATCCGGTCCGAACGATGGCCCCCGTCGCTTTCGCCGATGTTGCCGAGCACGTCCCAGAGTTCGTTCCAGGCTTCGTAGACTTCGCCCTGGCTGACCGGGCTGCCGTCCCGGTGCGACCAACCGAGCGCGGTCAGCGTCTGCGCGACCGCGCCGACGTCAATCCTGCCCTCCGTGGTCGCCATGTGCACGAGAACGACGACGGTCGCGTCGGCGTGGAAGGACTGCTCATCAGGAGCCAGCGTGTCAGCAAGGTGATTCCAGAGCACGTTCGGGTCGTTCAAGGCGGCTCGCCCGAGTCTGGTGAGTCGCAGGGCACCCTTGTACTTGCGCAGCAGCCCGATCGATTTCACGTACTCCCGGAAGTGGAGCACGGGGTGCGCGTCGATCTCGCGCGCCATCTTGTGGATCCAGTCGCGCATCGTCGGCATCACCGCCGCGAGCGCTTGCACATCGGCGGGCTTCAGATACCCTGCGGCAGTCAGGGTCAGTCCATCATCGTCAGCCCGTTCGAGCACGTGGCGATACGCGATCAACGCCTCAGTGTGGTCGACTGGGTCGCCGAGCACCTTCAGCATTGATACGTCGACAGCTCGGTCTTTGAACGCCTGTCCAAGTGGAGTCTTCTCGCCGAGGGTGTTCAGCACGTCGGTGAGCACGGGGTGCAGATTCCAGGCCACGCGGCGGTGGCGCAGCGGCCCCACTCCGGGAGGTGGGTCTGTGGGGCGGTGAAATGCTGAAGTCATAAGTGCCTACACATCGAGGGGCTGCGTGCCTAGGAACTCGGCAAGCTCTCTGGGATCGCGGTGGCGATCGTACTGACGAAGCAGATCGATGTAACGCTGCTTGTTGAGGTGCCAGTCGTATATATCAGGGGTATCGGAGTCCTGCGCGGCGACGAACA
>JASGDX010000277.1:0-4204 GCA_047606985.1 Leucobacter sp.
GCCGCTACCGACACATCACAATCAACGCGAACGGACACGAGATTACCGCCGCCGACCCCATCCCCGAACCCCTCGCCAACGCGATCACCGCCATCCGCGATAAGCACTAAATTGACCTAACTCAGGCCCGGAGCGCATCGCGCGTTCTGCGCGTCCGCGGGAAACGCCGTCGCCGTGTCGTTCCGCCGGGCCGCAGTCGCGCGAACGCGTAGTAGTAGTATGAGCAGGTGGACGGTCTCACGATAAACAAGATCCTGGTGATCCTGGTGATCGCCATGTTCGTGCTGGGCCCGGAGCGGCTGCCCGTCTACGCGAAGAAGCTCGGCGAGTTCGTGCGCAGCGTGAGGCGCATGACCGATGGCGCGAAGGACCGGCTCCGCGAGGAGATGGGCCCCGAGTTCGAAGATGTCGACTGGCGGCAGCTCGACCCGCGCCAATACGATCCGCGCCGTATCATCCGCGATGCGCTCGTCGAGGACGAGCGCGAGGCGCGCCTCGAGGCCCGTCGCGCCCGAGCGGCCGAGGCCGCCCAGAGCCGCGAGCAGAGCGTGGCGGCCGCGGTCGCCGCGGCCGGAACAGCCGCGGGAGAGGCGGCGGGGTCCGCCGTCTCCGAGTTCCATTTCGACGAAGAAGCCACCTGATGCCGGAGGGGCGCCTGGCGGAGGCGGACGACGGGACGTCGCAGACGGCGCCGGTCGAGGCCTTCGCCGCGCTCGACCGCGAGGCCCACGAGATCGTGCGCGCGCTGAACGCGACGTCGATCATCGCCATCACCGATCGCCACGGCGTCATCGAGTACGTCAACGAGCGCTTCTGCGAGATCTCGCAGTACTCCCGCGAGGAGCTCGTCGGCCAGACGCACCGCATCATCGACTCGGGGCACCACCCGAGCGAGTTCTTCGACGAGATGTGGCGCGTCATCAAGAGCGGCGGCGTCTGGAAGGACGAGATCTGCAACCGCGCCAAGGACGGCGCCGAGTACTGGGTCGAGACCACGATCATCCCGCTCTGCGACGAGAACGGGCAGCCGGAGCGCTACGTCGCGATCCGCAGCGAGGAGACGCAGCGGCATCTCGCCGAGGAGGAGGCGAGACTGCTCGCCTTCTTCGACTCGGTGACCGGCATGGCGAATCGCGTCTCCATGATCCAGGCCGTCGAGCGCGCGCTCGAGGCCCAGGCCATCGGCGAGTTCTGCGCGTACGCCTCGTGCAGCATCGACGAGCTGTCGTCGGTCAACGACGCCTTCGGCTACGAGGCCGGCGATCATCTGCTGCGCGCCGCGGCGAACGGCCTCCACGATCTCGAGGACGCGCGAGTGAGCACGGCCCGCATCGACTCCGACACCTTCGGCGTCCTCATCACCGGCCTCGGAACCGACCAGCGCCGGGCAGAGAGGGGATGCCTGGAGATCGTCGAGCGGGTGCTCTCGACGCTGAACGGCTCGATCGAGCTCCCCTCTGGCATGGTGCTCGACGTCTCCGCCAGCCTGGGCTTCGTGCTCTGGGCGCCGCCCGGATCGCGGGCGGCCGGATCCGCCTCGCACGAGCGGCTCCCCGCTGCCGGCGAGGCCCGTCCCGGCGGGACGTGCCCGCTCGACGACTTCATCGAGTCATCCGACGCGTCGGAGATCATCAAGAGCGCCGACATGGCCCGCAAACGGGCCAAGCTCGCCGGAGGCCAGACGCGCGTCCGCCGCTTCCGCCAGCGCCTGCTCGACGAGGCGCAGGAGCGGGTGCGGCTGTTCTCGGCGCTGCGCAGGGGCATCGAGGAGGGAGAGCTGCGGCTCTTCTCCCAGCCGATCGTCGACCGGCATCGCCGCGTGATCGGCGAGGAGGGCCTCATCCGCTGGCTGAGTCCCGAGCGCGGCCTGGTCTCGCCCGATTCCTTCATCCCGCTGGCCGAGCAGACCGGCCTCATCATCGAGATCGGCGAGTGGGTGCTCGAGCAGGCCTGCCGGGTGCTCACCTCGTGGAGCGGCGATCCCGAGCGCCGCACCCTCACCTTCTCGGTCAATCTCAGCGAGCGGCAGCTGCGCGCCGACGACTTCGCGGAGCGGGTGCACGAGATGCTCGAGCGGCATCGCATCACCCCGGGTCTGCTCAAGTTCGAGCTGACCGAGAGCGTGCTGCACGCCGACCTCGACCGCACCATCCGCATGCTGAGCCTGCTGCGAGCAGAGGGCGTGTTCGCGGCGCTCGACGACTTCGGCACCGGCTACTCCTCGCTCAGCTACCTGCGGCGCCTGCCCGTGCAGCAGCTGAAGATCGACCGCTCGTTCGTGTCGACGATGGTCGACGACGAGCACTCGGCCGCCATCACCCGCACCATCGTGCAGCTGGGCCGCACCTTCGAGCTGCAGGTCGTCGCCGAGGGAGTCGAGACCGAGGAGCAGTTCGCGATGCTGCGCGATCTGGGCGTCGACGCCTTCCAGGGGTATCTCTTCGCGAGACCGCGGCCGATCCCCGAGGAGCTCGTGGCGGCCTGACCTCGGGTCCGTCACCGCGGGGCGATCCCGAGTCGCCGTCCCGCGAGGCCGCGCCCCCGACCGCCGATCTCGCGGGCGATGCGCAGCACCTCCGCCGAGGCGGGATCGCCGGGGTGCGCGAGCACCCCCGGCTCGCCGCGGTCGCCCGCCTCGCGGAAGAGCGGGCTCAGCGGCACGCTGCCGAGCAGCGGCACCGCGGCGCCGGACGCCTCGTCCGAAGCGCCCTCGCTCAGCCGCTCGGCGGCGAGGCGTCCGCCGCCGCTGCCGAAGATCTCGAGTACTGAGCCGTCCGGCTGCACGAGGCCGGCCATGTTCTCGATCACGCCGACGACCCGCTGGCCGGTCTGCCTCGCCACGAGCCCGCTGCGCACCGCGACGTCGGCTGCGGCCTCCTGCGGGGTCGTGACCACGATCACCTCGGCCTGCGGCAGCAGCTGCCCCACGCTGATCGCGATGTCGCCGGTGCCGGGGGGCAGGTCGAGCAGCAGCACGTCGAGGTCGCCGAACCAGACATCGCGCAGGAACTGCTCGATCGTGCGGTGCAGCATCGGCCCGCGCCACGACACGGCGGTGCTGCGCGGGTCGGCCTTTCCGAGGAACATGCCGATCGAGATCGTCTTCACGCCGTGCGCGACGGGAGGAAGGATCATGTCATCGACGCGCGTCGGCTGTTCCACACGGCCCTCGCGGGCGAGGCCCAGGATGCCCGGGATCGAGAAGCCGAACACGTCGGCGTCGACGAGGCCCACCTCGAAGCCCTGAGCCGCGAGCGCCACCGCGATCCCCGCGGTGAGCGACGACTTGCCCACGCCGCCCTTGCCGCTGGTTACCGCGATTATGCGGGTGAGCGAATCGGGGCCGAACTGCTGCGGACGGGTCTCCCTGCCCCCGCGCACCCGCTCGACGAACGCGCGGCGCTCCTCGGGCGTCATCACGCCCACGTTCACCGCCGCCTCGGTCACGCCATCGGCCTCCCGCGCCGCCCGCAGGACGTCGGCCTCGATGCGCCGTGCCGCAGGGCACCCGGCGATGGTCAGCAGGATCGAGACCTCGGCGCGGCCGTCGTCGTCGACCCGGACATCCCGCACCATGCCGAGCTCGGTGACGGGGCGCAGGATCTCGGGGTCCCGCACCCGCTCCAGCGCGGCCCAGACGGCCCGCTCAGCGCTGCTCCGCATCGGAATCCCGCCCGTCGCCCTCCTGATCATCCGGTCTGTCGAGATGAGGGGGAGCGCCGACCGGCGCCTCGGCGGTCTCGACAAGCTCGACCGGCGGTTGGGGATCGACCTGCGGTTGCGGATCGTCAGCCGGTTCCGGCGCGGTCTCCTCCTCCAGCTCCGCAAGCAGGGCCCGCAGCTCGGCGCGCACGAAGTCGCGGTCGGGGAGCTCCTTGATCGCGAGCCGCAGCGCCACCACCTCGCGGGCGAGGAACTCGGTGTCGGCGAGGTTGCGCTCGGCGCGCTGCCGGTCCTGCTCGATCTGCACCCGGTCGCGATCGTCCTGCCGGTTCTGCGCGAGCAGGATCAGCGGGGCGGCGTATGAGGCCTGCAGCGAGAGCAGCAGCGTCAGCGCCGTGAAGCCCAGCGCCGCGCTGTCGAAGCGCAGGTGCTCGGGGGAGACCGTGTTCCACACGACCCACACCACGCAGAAGACCGTGAGCACGAGCAGGAACCACGGGGTGCCCATGCCGCGCGCGATGCCCTCGCTCCAGCGGCCGAA
>JASGDX010000278.1:0-4596 GCA_047606985.1 Leucobacter sp.
CGATGGCGCTGGCCTACGATGCCGACCGCCTCACCCGCGACGTGGACGCGCTGTTCGTTCCCGCGCCCGAGGTGCGACAGATCGCCGAGGAGATGAGCGGCCCGCACGGGCTGGAACCCGACTGGCTCAACGACGCCGCCAAGGGCTTCCTGCCCGGAGCCGACGAGCATCCGCGCACCGTGTTCGAGTCCGAATCGCTGCTGGTACAGGTGCCATCGCCCGGCTACCTCCTGGCGATGAAGCTGCACGCTTCCCGTGATGAGCGCGACCTCGATGATGCCGTGATCTTGTTCAACCGGCTCGGGTACACCACCGTCCAAGAGTGCATCGAGCTGCTGACCGCGACCTATCCAGTCGGTCAGCTCCTGCCCCGGCACCGCTACCTCGCCGAGGAAGTCGCCACCCGCGCACACGCGCACCGCGACAGTCACGAACCGGGACGCAACCCGTGACAGCCCCTCCCCGAACACCTCGCCACCGCAATCAACGCCATCCACAATGTGACCTAAAATCAGGCCGCCGCCCAGGTCGTCTACGCCGTGACAGACGAGGGCATGTGCACGCTGCGCGACATCGTGGATCGCCGCCTCGCGCTCGGCTCGTTCGGGCGGGTCGAGGAGGGCGCCCTGC
Source organism: Leucobacter sp. (assembly GCA_047606985.1). Taxonomy (GTDB): domain Bacteria; phylum Actinomycetota; class Actinomycetes; order Actinomycetales; family Microbacteriaceae; genus Leucobacter. The sequence continues at coordinate 631 of JASGDX010000278.1, forward strand.
GCGCCGCGGCGGAGATCGCGGCCGGCCTGCTCGGCTGGAGCGACGATGAGGCGGAGCAGCAGGTCTCGGAGTACCTTCTCGCGCAGCAGCGCGTGCAGGACGTCATCGCGGCTGCGCGCGACCTGGTGCGCTGAGCGCCAGCCAGATGAGCGAGGGGTGTCAGTCAGTCCCGTTCGAGGTCGTTTCTATCGGGTTCGGCACGGCGGTGGTCGAGCCTCCCGGCCTGCCCCATCTGCTCGCGCAGTGGGGGCGGTCGTGCGAAGCGGGCCGAGGGCCTCTTCGGTCATGGGTTTTGTAGTACACGGCAGGGGACGGCGATGCTCCAGCCATGTGGCGCCGCCTGGATAATGGCGGAATCAGTGCCGGCGCTGTCGCACATGGTGCGGGCCGTGGGGAGCAGGCTGCGCCATGTTGGGCCGTCGGCGCGGATTGGGTGATCGGCGCGGATGAGGCCCGCGGTGAAGACGGCCAGGCAGAGGAGTACGGCGATGGCGGTAGTAGCGACGCCGGGAGCAGAGGCGCAGGCCATGTGAATACGCCCAATTGCGAGGGCAACAGGCGCGAAGAGGAACATGACCGCTGGCGTCGCATATCTGAGTAGAGGTACCCCTGAGCGGAGGTCGGCGTCGGACAGCGCCGCGAAGTCGAACTCGGGGAGAAAGTTCAGCCAGAATCCCGTGCTCCAGATGATGATGGACGCCACGAGGAAGAGCGACGCGAGCAGAGCCCGGCGGATGGACGCCCAGGCGAACCAGACGGCGCAGGCGAGGAAGGGGATCAGCGCGGTGACGGCGATCCACCACCCCGCGCGTCCCACGAGCGCTGAGGAACTCGGTCCCGAGCCGGTGAACGCCGTCAACGGCACTTGCAGAAGATACCCGAGGAGCGTTGCCGACAAGTTCGCCCCGCTCTGTCCCCTGACCGCCTCGTGCGAGACATACGCGACCACCTGGATCCCGGCGCCGAGCACGGCTCCCGCAGCGATCGGCCACCGGCGGAGATCGCGGACGCTCCACAGGAGCAGCGGCAGGAACAGCACGGCCTGGATCTCGGTGGCGAGCAGGAACAGTGCGACGACGCAGAGCAGCGCCGAAACCCACCAACTCCGCGGGCGGAACAGGAACAGGAACGGGGCCAGCCAGAGCAGGTACCAGTGCAGATTCGTGAGGTTGCCGAGGGTCTCGTACCCGAGACCCGGGGCGAGTACGGTGATTCCGGCGAACAGCAGCCGGCCGGCGAGGCCCAGGCCCCAGTCGCGGGTGAAGAGGAAAATGAGGCCAGCGACGCTTCCGACAATCACGCACGCTGCGGCGGTCACCGCGACGGCGCGCAATTCGATTGGCACCAGGTCCCAGACCAGCGACGCGGTCGCCTGCGGCACAGCGTGCGAGTAACCGGCATACGGCGTGGATATCCACTCGGGGAGAGCGTGATCGGCAGCCCGCTGCAGGAAGATGCGCGCGTCCTCAGCCCACAGCACGTCCCGCGCCGACGGCGGAACCCTGAACCATGCGACGAGGGAGGCGAGCACTGTGATCACGGTCGTAGCAACGGGCTCTCCGAGGCGACGGACGAGATGTACCCGGTCCGCGTGCTGAAGCATCTGCGTTGATTCTCCGATAGATAAAAAGCAGCTTGGAAAAATGAATAAAGGGGTATCCGTCTTGGTGCCCAAGGCCCTGAGACTCCGAGGTTGATCGCCAACCCCGACCAGGGGTTTGGCATCAAGATGGGTAGCCCGCAATGAATACTTGCTTGACTTTTGATTGACGTTAGCACAAAGTGAGATGTCCCGGAAAACCTTCGGGGTAAAGGATGGGGAAGAACAATGAAGTTCGGCACTCCGATTTCTCTTTCAGCTGCTGCTTTGGTGCTTTCGTTGCTTGCGACATCAAGCGCATCTGCCGTGGCTCCGCCAGGACCGGCCGACCCACAGAGTGCGCCGGCTGTGCCCGACGCGAGCGCGCGCCGACTACAGACCGAGGCGGAAGCTATCTCCACCGATGCGAAGGCTTCTGGTCAGACAGATGCCCAAACGAAATGGGGAGAGCAATTCGACCGGCTTGCGTCCCAAGTGTTCGACGAGTACCCGGATGACTTCTCTTTCGCGGAGGTCGTGCGGCCGGGATCGGCTCGAGTTGGGTTCATAGGTGAGGCGCCGCCGGAGGCCAAGAAAGCGCTCGGACAACTTGAGGGTGTTCGCATCGTGGAGAATACGGGGTTCACTGAACTCGGTGTCAATGAAGACGTCCAGAGGGTATTAGAGCTTGCTCGCAAGCAAGCGATGGACGTCGGAAACGGATACGCGTCTGTGGACGTCTCGCTTAAGATCATCGAAGTCGGGTTCGATGACGTCAACGCGACTGAAAAGTCTCAGTCCGATGCCTACATGCGGTCGCTGGCTGCTCAGATCGAGAAGGCAGCATCGACGCTGGACTTGCAGAGCGGGTTCTCTGTCACAGTGACTCCATCGACTGAGGCGGTCGTCAGCACTGAGGCGTTCGATGGCGGATGGCTTCTGCAGGAGCCAGATGGGACCCCGAACTGCACTATGGCGTTCCCGATTGCCAAGAACAACAGTTCAGCCGCCGGGCTCTTGACCGCGGGGCACTGCAAAGGTACCGGTAATTATCGGAGGGGTGGCAAACGCCTTCAACTCCCCGATGGACGGTTCGCTGTACACCACTGATGTCCATCCCGGAGGTGACATGCGCTGGAACTGGAGCAAGGTCGTCCTCACGGGGAATACCTACATCGGAATCGGAAACCGGAGATTCAGCGGATCGGCCTATCCGACGGTTGGAAACAGTGCGTGTAAGTACGGTTGGAAGACGCAGCATGGATGCAGTACCGTTGTCAATCGCAACACCTACTATTACGTCAGTCCGGGAGGGCACCCGACCCTGACGTTCCGGGTGGGGCCGCTAGCCGCTGTATCGAGCCATATCACGAGCAGTGGTGACAGCGGAGGCCCGTGGTTCACCAGCAACACGGGACTCGGGATTCACAGCGGTATGGTCGGTGGTCGGTCCGTCTTTACGCAGCTGCCGTATGCGTTGCAGCGCCTTGATGTTCGGTTGCTCTATTAGCTGACGCTGCTGGTATGCGAGGGTCTCCGGGAAGATCCGCGGACGCCCCAGAACCCCGCTCGTCTTGAGGGATGAGGAACGTGAAACTTTGACGCGGTGGGCGAGGCGGCTCAAGTGGCCGCAGGCGCTGGCGACCCGGTCGAGGATCGTGCTGGCCGCGAGTGAGGGGATCACGAAACTTGAGGTCGCTGCCCGCTGCGGGGCCCAACCGCACATGGCGGCAAGGTGGCGGAAGCGGTTTCTCGAATCGCGTCTAGACGGGCTTGTACACGAGCCCCGGCCCGGCCGGCTACGACCACTGCAGAGCAGGTCGAGGACGTGGTTGGTCACGACGCTGGAAGAGACCCCGGAGAACGCGACGCACTGGTCTAGGGCCAAGATGGCTGAACGGACCGGGTTGTCGAAGTGCCGAACACCCCGTAGAAAGCCGAGCCCGTGGAACTGACCGTCATAGTGCCCACCTTCAACGAAGGGCCGAACATCGCCGAGTTGGTGATACGGCTCGAAGCCGCCTGCGTCGACATCGACTGCGAGGCCATCTTCGTCGACGACTCGACCGACGATACCCCTGACATCGTCGATGCAGTCGCCAAGACATCCCGAATTCCAGTGCGGCTGATCCATCGCGAACGCCCCGAGGGTGGCCTCGGCGGAGCCGTGATCGCGGGCCTCCGCGCCGCACGGGCCGATACGTGCCTCGTCATGGACGGCGACCTGCAACACCCGCCCGAAGACATTCCCCGCATCTACCAGCGCTTCATGCAAGGCGACGTCGACGTCGTAGTAGCGTCCCGCTACACCGGAGAGGGGACTGCCCATGGGCTCGCGAACGCGTTGCGCACCGGTGTATCCCGCACGTCGACACTCGTCACCCGCG
>JASGDX010000279.1:0-2758 GCA_047606985.1 Leucobacter sp.
CGCCCGGCTGTCCGCCGCCGGCACGCTCGGCACCCGGACGCCCGGCGCCCAGCGATCGCACCCGCTCGCGGTATCCGGCGAACTCGTCGAGCTGGTCGCGCCAGCGGGCGGGATCGGCGCAGAACGCCAGGTTGACCCGCGTGTGCAGCCGGCGCTGCTCGAGCGCCGCGAGGTAGATCTCGAGGTCGGCGCCGTCCGCCCAGGCGTCCTGCACCCAGGTCGTGCCCTGGGCGGCGTAGGCGAGCGTCGCCCGCTCGATCGCTTCGATGCGCTGCTCGGTGGAGAACGGAGGCACGACCTCGGCCAGGAAGTCGTTGGCCGCCGCCTCCTGCAGCGTGCCGAGCGGGGATCCGTCGGGCCGGCGGACGATGCGGCCGAGCGGCGGGTCCGGGGTCGCCGCCGTGATGCCGCCGACCTCGAGCGCCGCCGAGTTCACCCAGGCCGTGTGGTGGTCCCAGGCGCGCAGGATCGTCGGGGTGTCGCCGGTGACGGCGTCGAGCCAGGCGGCGTCGAACAGCCCGCCGGGGGCGAAGGTGGCGTCGTAGCTGCCGCCGATGATCCACTCGGCCTCGGGGTGCGCCGCGCGCCACTCGGCGACCGTGTCGAGGATCCCCTGCAGGTCCGCTGCTGCGCGGATGTCGGGGCCCAGCGCCTCCGCACCGCCGATCAGCGGGTGCGCGTGGCCGTCGCCGAGCGCCGGAGCGAGCACGCCGCCGGCCAGGTCGACGTGCCGGACCGGGGCGGTCGGGTCCGGCCGATCCGGCCGACCCTCCGCTCCCCGCGCCTCATCGCCCTGTCCCGAACCCGCGGGTGCGGAGCCCTGTCCCGAACCCGCGGGTGCCCCGCCCCGCCCCGAGCCGGCGGGTGCGCCGCCCTCCCCGAGGAACTCCAGGGCCGCGTCGCCGAGCGCGACCACCGCTCCGTCCCGGAACGCGACGGCGTCGCTGTAGACGGGCGCGCCGCCGCGCGCGGGGTCGGCGGGATCGACGAGGATCGTGCCGCCGGTGAATACGGTGATGCCCATGCGCCGCACCTGTTCCGATCGCCGCCCCTCACTTGAAGGGCGTCGCCTCGGTGATCTCGTCGATGATCTCGGTCGCGGGTCCCTCGGAGAGGTCGAGGCTCGGTACCGGCCTGCGGAACAGGTGGGTCTTCATCGCGAGGATGGCGAAGCCGATCGCGAACCAGATGCCGCCGACGACCCAGGTGCCGGGCTGCAGCGACGCCCACAGCCAGATCGACAGGCAGAGGCCGATGAGCGGCAGCACGCCCTGCAGGATCACGGTCTTCGCCGTGAGCTGCGGGCGTTCGCCCTTGGGGAAGAGGTAGACCCTGATCACCGAGAGGTTGACCACCGAGAACGCGGCGAGCGCGCCGAAGCTGATCATGAACGCGGCCTGCTCGAGCGTCAGGAAGAGGCAGGCGAGCGCGAAGGTCGACACGACGGCCGCGGCGACGACCGGGGTGCCGTAGCGCGACCAGAGGAAGCCGAGGGGCCGGGGCAGGGTGCCGTCGCGGCCCATCGAGTAGAGGATGCGGGCGACCGAGACCTGGCCGGCCAGGCCCGATCCGAAGCAGCCGGCCACGCTGACGATCACGAAGAGCACGGCGAGCCAGGACCCCGCCACGTGCTCGGCCAGCACGACCGCGGCGGCGTCGATGAGCTCACGGGGGATCTCCTGCCAGTTCTCCGGCTGGTACGCGAGTGCGCCGACCCACGATACGAAGATGAAGATGGCGCCGCCGATGAGCGTGGTGAGGATGATGGCTCGCGGGATGTCGCGGCGCGGATGCTTCGCCTCCTCTGAGAGCGTGGAGACCGCGTCGAAGCCGAGGAAGGAGAGGGCGAGCACCGCGGCGCCGGCGAAGAGGGGGCTGAAGCCCGCCTGGCCGGGGATGAACGGATCGAGCAGGCCGGGAGCGTTCGGGTTGCCGATGGCGGCCTTGATCCCCAGTATCGCGAAGACGATGAGGGACCCGGCCGACATCGCGATGATCGCCACGTTGAGCTTGCTGACCATGCTGATGCCGAGGATGTTGAAGAGGAACACGAGCAGCAGCGCGGCGAACGAGAAGATCTGCGAGGGCACGCCGGGGAACTGGGTGCCCATGTACAGGCCCAGGATCATGAAGTTGATCATGGGGATGAAGAGGTAGTCGAGCAGCAGCACCCACCCGGTGAGGAACCCGACGGCGCCGCCGAAGGCCTGCTGCGCGTAGGTGTAGGCGGATCCCGCGACCGGGTACTTCTTGACCATCGACGCGTAGCTGTAGGCCGTGAACAGCATCACCAGCAGCGCGATCACGTAGGAGGCCGGCAGCCGGCCCTCGGTCATCTGGTTGACGATGCCGTAGGTCGTGAAGACCGTGCCCATCGCCATGTACGCGAGGCCGAAGAGCACGAGGCCGACGAGCCCCAGCTCTCTGCGCAGATGTGTTCCGGTATCGCTCACAGGGGATCTCCTTCGATGCGGGGATGATGGCACGCAAACGAACGGAGGTCCTTTCGCGCGGGTTGAGAATAGTACGATTTCCCGCGCTGCGCGAATACCGGTCGCATAAGAGGTTCCGCCGATAGGTGAGCCTACTGCGGTGCACTCACCGGATTTCTGGCTGCGTTCTCGTCGTCGACTTTACAGTCCAGCAAAGACACTCCTCCTCGGCCTTGCCAGAAATCCGGGGACCACAGCCTCGCAACCCCACACCTAGCGGCGGAACCTCTGAGCGCCGTTCCCCGGAGCCCGGAGCCGCCCGCCGC
>JASGDX010000280.1:0-7630 GCA_047606985.1 Leucobacter sp.
GACGCCGAGCTCGAGCGCTGGCTGAAGTGGCTCCAGGGCTGATCGGAACCCCGTGACCACCACGAACATCCCGACGGTGCGCGCCGCGAACACCTCGCGGCGCGCACCGCTCCGGGCGCTGCTCCTGCTGCTGCCGGCGTACGCACTGCTGCTCGGCGTCTTCGCGTACCCCGTGCTCGAGAGCATGTGGCGCAGCGTCAGCGAGCCCGAGCTCGGCTTCGCCAACTACGCGTGGGTCTTCGAGAACCCGCAGAACATGGACGTCATCCTGCGCACCTTCGGCAACGCTCTCGCGGCGACGCTGATCTGCCTGACGCTCTCGTACCCCTACGCGTACCTGATGACCATCGTCGGCCCCAGGGCCCGCGCCGCTCTCGTCGTCATCTCGCTGATCCCGTTCTGGACCAGCCTCATGATCCGCACCTTCGCCTGGATCGTGCTGCTGCAGGACTCGGGTCTCGTCAACACGGTGCTGGGAGCCGTGGGGATCGGCCCGTTCCAGCTGCTGCGCACCAACGTCGGCGTGCTCATCGGCCTCAGCCAGGTGCTGATGCCGTTCATGGTGCTGCCGCTCTACGCGGTCATGTCGGGCATCGACGGGCGCCTCGTCACGGCGGCCCGCTCACTCGGGGCCAGGCCCTCGATCGCGTTCCTCCGCGTCTTCCTGCCGCTCTCGCTCCCGGGCGTTGTGGCCGGCGCCCTCATGGTGTTCATCCAGGCGCTCGGCTTCTACGTGACGCCCGCACTGCTCGGCTCCCCCTCGGACAGCATGCTCGCGCAGTCCATCTACGCCCAGGTGAGCAGCCTGCTCCAGTGGGGCAGGGGAGGCGCGCTCGGCGTGATCCTGCTGCTCGCCACATTCGTGATGCTGGGCCTCTTCGCCCTGGTGCTGCGCGGCGCCAGGCGCAAGGGGCTCTCCGTGGAGGTGTTCTGAGATGAATCGCGTGCATCCCGCCACCCGCGTCGTGCTCTGGGTCATCAGCGGCGTCGTCGCCCTGTGGCTGATCGCGCCGACGCTGGTCGTGATCCCGCTCAGCTTCACCGGCAAGGCCTCGTTCGTCTTCCCGCCCCAGAGCTGGTCGCTGCAGTGGTACGAGTCGTTCTTCACGAGCCGCGAGTGGACCTCCGCCCTCGCGAACTCGCTGCTGATCGGCCTGCTGGTGGCGCTGGTCGCCACCGTGCTCGGCCTGCTCGCCTCGCTCGGCCTGCGGGCGCTCGTCTACAAGCGGCTCGCCGCCTCGCTGCGGGTCGGGCTGCTGGCGCCGATGGTCGTGCCCGGGATCGTGGTCGCGATCGGCATCTACGCCATCTTCCTGCAGCTGGGGCTCGTCGGCACGGTGGTCGGCTTCGTGCTGGCGCACACGGTGCTGGCGCTGCCGTTCACGGTGATCGCGATCACCGCGGGCTTCGCCGGCTTCGACGACCGTCTGGAGCTCGCGGCGCTCAGCCTCGGCGCGAGCAGCCTGAAGACCTTCTTCACCGTCACGCTGCCCAACATCATCCCCGGCATGGTCTCGGGGGCGCTCTTCGCCTTCGTCACCTCCTTCGACGAGGTCGTGCTCTCGCTCTTCATCAAGAGCCCCTACCTCAACACCCTGCCAGTGCTGATGTACGCGAGCGTGACCCGCGACACCGACCCGACGCTCGCCGCCGCCGCGACCGTCATCCTCGTTTTCACCACGACGCTCGTCATCGGAGCGCTCGTGCTTACCGGAAGGAAGAACCGTGGCCGAAAGAGCTGACCGCGCCGGTGCGGAGATCGTGCTCGCCGGAGTCTCGAAGCACTACCCCAAGTCGGTGGCCCTCGACGACGTGTCGCTCGTCGTCGAGCCCGGCGAGTTCATGACCTTCCTCGGGCCCTCGGGATCCGGGAAGACCACCACCCTCAACCTCATCGCCGGCTTCACCGATCTCACCACCGGGTACATCGAGATCGACGGCAAGCGCATGGACGACGTGCCGGTGCACCGGCGCGGCCTCGGCATCGTGTTCCAGCACTACGCCCTGTTCCCGCACCTCACCGTGCTCGACAACGTGCTCTTCCCGCTGAAGCAGCGCAAGGTGGGGAGGGCGGAGGCGGATCGGCGCGCCCGTGCCGCGCTCGAGACGGCGGGCCTCGCGGGCTTCGAGGAGCGCTACCCGAAGGAGCTCTCGGGCGGCCAGCAGCAGCGCGTCGCGCTGGCGCGTGCGCTCGTGTTCGAGCCCCAGGTGCTGCTGCTCGACGAGCCGCTCGGCGCCCTCGACAAGCAGCTGCGCGAGCGCCTGCAGCTCGAGCTGCGCCGCATCCACCGCGAGGTGGGCCGCACCTTCATCTTCGTGACGCACGATCAGGAGGAGGCGCTGACGCTCTCCGACCGCATCGCGGTGTTCAACGAGGGGCGCATCGAGCAGGTGGGCACCTCGAAGGAGCTCTACGAGAAGCCGGCATCGCTCTTCGTCGCCGGCTTCATCGGGGAGTCGACCATGCTGTACGGCGAGGACGGCACGGTGACGGTCGTGCGGCCCGAGCACGGCGAGCTGTTCGCCTCGGCCGACCGGGTGGGACCCGGCCGGGCCGCCGTGCCGGTCACCGTGCGTCAGGCCATCTACCTCGGATCGGGCTGGAAGTTCGAGATTGTGCTGCCCGACGGCAGCACCGGCGTCGTGCGCAGCGCGACGGCGGTCGACTGGCTGCACGGCGAGAACGAGCAGGCGGTGCTCAGCTGGGATCCCGCGCTCGCCTCCGTGTTCCCCGCCTGACCCTCCCCGCCTCACCCTGGTCGTCCTGCGCGAGCTTGCGCTCGTCATGCTGAGCGAGGAGCGCAGTGACGAGTCGAAGTATCGCAGGATCTCACGCTGATATTCTGCGACTCGTTCCTCGCTCAGCATGACCGGGGAGGTTCCACTCTTCTCGAAAAGTTACCCTCTCGCCCGACTCGACAGTTCAGAAAGCGATATGCATGATCAACGGCAACGTGTCCCACTGGTGGCAGCAGGTCGGCGAGCCGAAGCGGCGGCCAGAGCTGCCCGGCAGCATCACCGCCGATGTGGCGATCGTGGGTGCCGGGTACACGGGTCTGTGGGCCGCCTACTACCTGAAGCTGGCCCGCCCCGATCTCGACGTGGTGATCGTCGAGCAGCGGCACGCTGGCTACGGCGCGTCGGGTCGCAACGGCGGCTGGCTCACCTCCGCGATCACGGGCGGCCGGGAGCAGTATGCGAAGACCCATGGCCGCGATGCCGCTGAGCGGTTCCAGCGGGCGATGAACGAGACCGTCGACGAGGTGATCCGGGTCGCCGCGGTGGAGGGCATCGACGCGGACATCAAGAAGGGCGGCGAGTTCAACGTCGCATACACGCCGGCGCAGGAGGCCAGGATCCGGGCGTTCGCGGCGGAGGAGCAGAGCTGGAAGCACACGGATCTGCAGCTGCTCGAGGCCGATGAGGCGCAGGCGAAGATCAACGTCGCGAACACGCGCGCGGCGGTGTGGCACCCGCACGCCGCGCGGATCCAGCCCGCCAAGCTCGCCGCCGGCCTCGCCGACGCGGTCGAGGGGCTGGGCGTGAAGATCTACGAGCGCACCCGCGTGATCGAGATCGAGCCGCACGTGCTGCGCACCACGCACGGCACCGTCTCGGCCGAGTACGTCGTGCGCGCCACGGAGGGTTTCACGGCCGGCATCAAGGGCCTCAAGCGGCTGTGGCTGCCCATGAACTCCTCGCTCATCGCGACCGAGCCGCTCTCGGCCGAGGTGTGGGACGAGCTGCGCTGGAACGAGGGGGAGGTGTTGGGCGACTTCGCGCACGTGTACATGTACGCGCAGCGCACCGCCGACGACCGCATCGCGATCGGCGGGCGCGGCGTGCCCTACAAGTACGGCTCCCGCACCGACACCGACGGGCAGACCCCGCTGGTCACCGTCGAGACGCTCAGCGAGATCCTGCACCGCTTCTTCCCTGCGACGCGGGGTGCGGCGATCGATCATGTGTGGTCGGGGGTGCTGGGGGTGCCCCGCGACTGGGCCGCCACCGTGGGCCTGGATCGGGGGACGGGGATCGCGTGGGGCGGTGGCTATGTCGGCACCGGCGTGACCGCCACGAATCTGGCGGGGCGCACGATCGCGGATCTGATCCTCGGCGACGAGAGCGAGATCGTGGGGTTGCCGTGGGTGAACCACCGGGTGCGCAAGTGGGAGCCGGAGCCGCTGCGGTGGGTCGCGACGAAGGGGCTGTACACGGCGTACGGGATCGCGGATCGGACCGAATTGGCGGGCAGGGCGAAGACGTCGCCGATCGCGCATATCGCCGACGTGATCACCGGCCGGCACTGATCCCGCACCTCGGCCGGTCGAGCGCAGCGGATCCGCCGCTCGAGCTGAGCGCCGCGGAGTCGAAACCCGGCCCGCCGCATCCGCCGGTCGAGCGGAGTCGAAACCCGGCCATCTGACACACCAGGAAAGGACATCCATGACCACCATCATCCCCACCCGCGCCGCGCACGGCACCGCCGCGGCCGACCTCGGCCCGCACGCGCCCAAGCCCACCGCGCTCACCGAGGGGCTCACCGAGGCCTCGAGCACCGTCTGGGCGAGCGGCCGCATCGACACCGGACTCTGGGAGTGCACGCCGGGGGACTTCACCGCCGAGCGCAGCGGCTACACCGAGATCTGCACGATCCTCTCGGGTCGGGTCACGATCGAGGTCGACGGGGAGGAGCCCGAGGAGTTCGGGCCGGGCGACGTGATGGTGATGCCCTCCGGCTGGAAGGGCGTGTGGCGGGTGCACGAGCCGCTGCGCAAGCACTACACGACCATCGACGACTGAGCGCGCCATGACGGAGAAGCGCGCGATCGTGGTGGGCGGCGGCACCTGGGGCCTGCCGGCCGCGCTGCGGTTGCGGGATCTCGGCTGGCGGGTGACGGTGCTCGAGCGCTTCGAGACGGGCGGCCCGCTCGCCTCGAGCGGCGGCAGCTCCAGGCTCTGGCGGCTGGCCGACACGCAGGTGTGGCGGGCCAGGGCGATGCTCGGCACCCTCGAGGCGATGGAGCGGCTGGGCGAGCGGCTGGGGGAACCCGTATTCCGGCGCACCGGAGCCCTCTGGCGCGACGATCTCTCGCTGCCCGCGGTGGCGGAGGCGCTCGATTCGATCGGGCAGCGCTACGAGCGCGTCGAGGCGGATCGCGTGGGCGAGCGGTTCCCCGGCCTGCGGCCAGACGGGAGGCCAGCCCTCTTCTTCGAGCAGGCGGGCGTGGTCTTCGCCGACCGGCTGCTCGCCGGGGCGCTGCGCGCGTTCGACGCCGCGGGAGGCGAGTACCGGCCGCGCACGCGGGCGGCGCGGATCGAGCCGGGCGAGGGATCGGCGCGCGTGATCCTCGCCGACGGCGAGACGCTCGAGGCGGACCGCGTGCTCCTGACCGCGGGGCCCGGCACGGCCGAGCTGCTGCCCGGGCTGGGCCTCACCCTGCCGCTCACCCCCTACATCGAGCAGGTGGTCTACCTCGGCGATCCCGCGCTCACGCCGCCGGCTCCGGATCTGCCCGGCCTGATCGACTGCCCGATCGGCGACGAGCCCGGCATCTACGCGATGCCGAACGGCGAGGCGGGCTACAAGGTCGGCCTCGACCAGCCGCTGCGGCGCCTCGCGGGCGGCACGCTCGGAGACGACCTCGACCGCGCCGAGCGGCCCGAGCGCACCGAGATCATCCGAGCCCGCGTCGCCCGCGACCTCACCGCGGTGCCGCCGCGGGTGCTGGACACGCAGGTCTGCACGTGGACCGACTCTGGCGACGGCGACTTCATCGTCGGCCGCCCGCACGACACGGTGGTGCTCGCCTGCGGCGACTCCGGCGAGGGTTTCAAGTACGCTGCGTTCATGGGCGAATACCTCGCCGATCTCGTCGAGGGCGGCTCCGGGGATCCCGAGTTCCAACGGCACTGGGATCCGCGGCGCTTCGGAGACATGGCCCCCCGCGAGCACTTCGACGCCATCGGCAGGCACTGAAGCCGCAACGAAAGGACGAGCGATGACCGACACCACCGGAGGCGATCTCGCGATCGTCGGGGCGCGGCTGCGCACCAACACCGACGGCGACGTCGGAGCGACCGCGATCCTGATCCGCGGCGGCCGGATCGCCGCGCTGGGCGACGACGCGGCGATCCGGGAGCGGGCATGCACCGCGGAGATCCCGGTGCGCGATGTCGCAGGAGCCACCGTCACACCCGGCCTCTTCGACGCCCACACGCATCCGCACTGGGCCGCCGACGTGACCGCCGGCATCGACCTCGGCGGGCTCGGCACCGTCGAGCAGCTGCGCGAGGCCATCGCCGCCGAGCACGCGCGCCTGCCTGAGGGGGCCTGGCTGCGCGGGTGGAACCTCGAGTACGAGCCCTTCGAGGGCACCGGCCTGCGCGGCGACCTGCTCGAGGACGCGGCTCCCGGCCGCCCCGTAGCGCTCATCTGCTACGACCTGCACACCGGCCTCGGCACGGCCCCCGCGCTCGCCGCCGCGGGCATCACCGGCGCGCGCGAGTTCGCCGACGCGAGCGAGATCGTGGTCGACGACTCCGGCGTTCCGACGGGCGAGCTGCGCGAGCCCACCGCGTACAACCTGCTCTTCGACGCCGCGCCCAAGCCCACGCCCGACGAGGAGCGCGACGCCCTGCGCGACATGTTCCGCAGGCTCGCCGCGGCGGGCCTCACCGGCGGTGCGATCATGGACGGCAAGGATCGCACCCTCGAACTGCTCGCCGAGCTCGAGGAGCGCGGCGAGCTCGACCACCGCGTCACCGTGCACCACTGGCACGCCGTCGGCGACACCGACGACGACGTCGCCCGCGTCATCGCCGACCGCGCTCGCCGGGGCCGGCTCTGGGAGACGAACGCGATCAAGCTGTTCAGCGACGGCGTGATCGACACCGGCACCGCCTGGCTGCACGAGGCCGATTCGTGCGGCGACGGCCGCGTCGCGTTCTGGCCGTCGTGGGAGCGGTACGCCGAGGTGGTGCGCGCCTACCACGACGCCGGCATGCTCATCGCCACGCACGCCGTCGGCGACTACGCCGTGAGCCGCGTGCTCGACGTCTACGCGACGCTGCCGCCGCGCGACGGCCTGCCCTTCCACTCGATCGAGCACCTCGAGGTGCTCTCGGACGCCGATGTCGAGCGGCTGCGCGAGCTCGCGGATCTCGGCCTCACCGCGTCGATGCAGCCGCTGCACATGCAGTGGCGGGCGGTGGATCGCAGCGACAACTGGACCGTGCGCCTCGGGCCCGGCCGCGACGAGACCGGCTACCGCGTGCGCGACGTGCTCGACACCGGCGCGACGCTCGTGCTCGGCTCGGATTGGCCTGTGGCGCAGTACGACCCCAGGCTCGGCATGGCGTGGGCGCGCGGGCGGCACACGCCGGGCGATCCCGCCGCTCCCGTCTTCGAGCCCTCGCAGCGGCTGAGCGGCGAGGAGGCCCTGCTGGCGTACACCCTGTGGCCGGCCCGAGCGCGCGGGCACGAGGACCGGGGCGTGATCGCGGTCGGTGCGGTCGCCGACCTCACGGTGTGGGGTGCCGACCCGGTCGAGGCGACCCCCGACGAACTGCCAGCCGTGCCGATCCTGCTCACCGTGGTCGACGGGCGCGCGGTGCACGAGGCCTGAGC
>JASGDX010000281.1:0-20166 GCA_047606985.1 Leucobacter sp.
CGTCGTCCACGACGAGCGCTCGGATCGGGATCCCGTCCCGCCCGGACTGGGCGACCGGGTGCGATGCGCGTTCTCTCATACCTCCATTAACCCTCATCTTCCTATGCACGGCATGAAGAACGGCACTGCGCCGCTTCATTCGTCATCTTCCGGAGCTGCCTCCGGGCGGCTGCATACCTCCGCCTCCGCCCGGCATTCCACCGCCCGCGGACGGGCCGCTGCCCGAGGAGCGCTCGCCGCCGGAGCTGCCGAGCCCGGTCAGTCCGGTGCTGCTCATCTCTTCCTCGTCCTCGTCGCCGATCGGCGCCGAGAGGTCGGCCAGCACCACGCGCTGTCCGGCCTCGAGACCGGACAGGATCTCGGTGCGCTCGCTGCCGACGGCACCGAGCTCCACCTCCACGGCCGAGACCTCGTCGCCGTCGAGCACGTTCACGGTAGCGGATGTGCCGGTGCGGTGCACGGCGGAGGTGGGTACGGTCAGCGCGTCGTCGACGGTTGCGGTGCGGATGCCCAGACGGGCGGATCCGCCGGTCAGCAGTTCGTCGTCGCCGCTGTCGAGCGCCACGGCCACTGTGTAGGCCGGGGTCGAGGTGGTCGAGACGTCGAGCAGGCCGATCGCCGACACCTCGCCCGGGTAGCTCTTGCCGCTCGCACCGACGACGGCCTCGACCTCCTGCCGCACCGCGAGCTTCGAGATGTCGGAGAGAGGGATCGTGGCCTCTACGATGTATCCGCCCTCGCCGAGCACGGTGATGACCGCGGTCGAGGATCCCGCCGTCACCGAATCGCCCTCGGAGATCGACACCGCCGCGACCGTGCCGTCGAACGGGCTGGTCAGCGTCGAGAAGGCGAGCTGCGCACGGGCGACCTCCAGCTGCGCCTCAGCCGCGTCGATGTCGGCCTGATCGGCGAGCAGCTGCTCTGCGGTGATGGTGGTTCCGCTCGACTGCGTTCCCGATCCGGTCGACCCGCTGGCCTTGGAGGATCCCGAGGCGGTTCCGGAGCTTCCGCCCGCGGACTTCTTCGCGCTGCCAGTCGATCCGGTGGAGTCGTCGTCGCTCTCATCGCTGTCACTGTCGCTGTCACTGTCACTGTCACTGTCACTGTCTGCATCATCGCTGTCGCTGCTCGTGTCCGCGTCGTCGGTCGTGTCCGTGTCTTCATCCGACATCGCATCGGCCACGGCCTGCTGCAGCTCGGCGACGGCGGCATCGAGCGCCGCAGCGAGATCCTGCACCTGCTGCTGGCCTGTGGCGGCGGCCGCCTGGCCGTCGCGCACCGCCGTGATCGCGCTCTGGCAGTCCGCGAGCGTCTGCTGCGCCTGCTCGAGGGTCATCCCCGCCGCGACGCCAGGATCGGTCTCCGCGCTGCCGTCGTCACCGGCAGCGCCATCGTCGGGGTCCTGCTCCAGCACCGCGTTCAGGAACGGCGCGCACGCGGTATCGGCGGCGGCGATCGTCTCGTCGGTCGCCGCCACCGCGGTCTGCGCTTCCTCGTACGCGGCGAGCATCGCCTGCTGCGCATCCGTCACCTGCTGCACGGCGGCCGCCACCGCGGTCTCCGCCTCGGTATCGGCGTCATCCGTCTCGGCCTCGTCCGTCTCGGTCTCGGCTTCGTCCGTCTCGGAGAGCGCCGCGACGAGACCGGTCAGCCTCGCCGAGAGCACCGCTGCAAGGGGCGCGACCTCAGCCGCCGGCACCGTCGTGGATGCCGCATCGGAGGAGGAGGAAGAAGAAGAAGAAGACGTGCCCGATGCCTGCGCCTCGGTGTCCTCCGCGAGGGTCTGCTCAGCGTCGGTCACGGCCTCCTCGGCCTCGGACACCGCGTCTTCGAGTTCCTCGGTGTCGAGGGTGGCGAGGGTCTGACCCGCGCGCACCGTGTCGCCCAACTCGACCTCCACCGAGGCGACGGTGCCTGCGGTCTGAAATGCCGCGTCCGAGCGGCTGACCGGAGCGATGGTGCCGCTGGTCTGCACCGTCTCGCTGACCGCGGCGTGCTCGGCATCGGCCGTGCGGTACTCGGACCCGGCGGTCATCGCGGAGGCGATGCCGGTGCCGACGAAGGCGAGCACCCCCGCCGCCGCGATCCCGCCGCCGACGAAGAGTCCCTTGCGCAGCCGCGCTCGCTTCGTACGACGCGCTCCGCCCTGGCGATCCGCCCTAGCCATTCGCGTCTCCCCGGCTCGGAGCCGACCCTGCGAAGCCGGCGTTGCAGCCGTCCTCGCCGGCCTCCGAAACGGCGAGCGACGTCGCCGCATACTCCTCGCCCGAGTACTCGCCCATGGCCGTCACGCAGGCACCCTCCACGAGCGCCTCGCTCGTGGCGTCGGTGACCTGGGTGAAGGCGGTGGCATCGTCCACGGTCACCTCGCGCGAGGTGGTCTCGCCGTCCATGCCGGTGGATTCGATCGTGAGGGTGTCCCCGTCGATCGCGGTCACCTTCCCGCTGACCATGCCGCCGCCGCCCTGCGGCATGCCGCCGGAGCGCTCCCCGCCCTGGGCGTCACCGCCGGCCGGAGGCTGCTCGTCGTTGGAGCCGCCCTGCTCGGTCCCGTCCGCGGGCGGCTCGGCCTGCTCTGCAGAGTCCTGCGACGCCTCGCCGTCGCCGGTCGGCCCGGAGCCCTCGGGCGGCTGCGCTCCGCCGCCCCCGCCGCCGCCCATGCCGAGCGAGCACTCACCGTCGACCGCCTGCGTGATCGTGAGGCTCGTGAGCAGCGTCGATGCATCCGCGTCATCTGATCCGGAGCCGGAATCCGACCCCTCATCCGTGCTGGAGCCGCCGATCCCGGTGATACAGGATCCGACCGAGACGTCCGAGAGCTGCGCCACGAGCTGCTCGGTGATCGCGGTGTCATCGGTGTACGAGACGGCCGTCTGCGACTCGGAGTCCTGCACCTGCAGCAGGCCATCGGAAACGGCCGCGATCTCACCGCTGACGCCCCTCGGCTGCGCCGAGCCCTGCTGCGTCTGCCCGCTCTGCTCGGCGGCCGCCGCGGTCTCCTCCTCTGCTCCGGCCGAGCAGCCGACGAGCGCGCCGACGGTGAGCGCCAGCGCACCGATCGCGATCAGGGTTCGTATGCGAGTGGTGTGCATGCTGATGTCCTTACTTCGGAGTGGGGTCTTCGGGGTCATTCTGAGCGGAGTGCGTCGATGGGGGCGAGCCGCGCGGCTCGCGTGGCCGGGTAGACGCCGAACACGACGCCGATGCCGACCGCGACGGCGATCGACGCCACCACCGCGACCGGTGACACGACGATCGAGCTGCCGATCACGCCGGGCAGAACCAGGGCCGCGCCGATCCCGAGCAGCGCGCCGATGAGCCCGCCGGTGAGCCCCAGGATCGCAGCCTCGGTGAGGAACTGGCGCCTGATTGCCCAGCCGGGCGCTCCGAGCGCCTTGCGCAACCCGATCTCCCTGGTGCGCTCGGTAACCGAGACGAGCATGATGTTCATGACGCCGATGCCGCCGACGAGCAGCGAGAGCGCCGCGATGCCGGTGAGCAGCACGGTGAGCGTTTGATACACGCTCGTCGCGGTCGAGACCAGCGCGTCCTGGCTGTCGATCGAGAAGTCGGCGGAGTCGGCATCGGTGATGCCGTGCAGGTTGAGCAGCAACTGCTGCGCCTGCTGGTAGGCGGCCGACAGACGGTCCGAGTCGGCGGCCTGGAGATAGATCGTTGACACGCTCTGGCTGCTCGTGCCGCCGATCAGCTGGTTCGCCACGGTCGACAGCGGCGCGATCGCGATGTCGTCGAGATTGCTGGAGGAATCGGATCCCGCACTCGCGAGCACCCCGATCACCTCGAAGGCGTGCCCATCGATCGCGACCGAGGAGCCGACGACGTCTGGCCGGCCGAAGAGCTCTTCGGCGGTCTCGGACCCGAGCACCACCACCGCGGCGCCCTCGGCGTCCTGCTCCGCCGTGATGAAGTCGCCGTAGGCCACCTCGCGCGAACGCACCTCGAGCCAGCTCTCCGTCGTGCCCGTCACCTCAGTCGTCCAGTTGGTCTCGCCCGCCTCGAGGGAGAGCGAGGTCGTCTTCTCGGCCGCGACAGCCGCGATGTCGGGCGCGGCCACCTCGCTCTCCAGCGCCTCGGCGTCGGCCCGGGTCAGGGTTGTGCCGGTGCCGAAGCCGCCCCGCATGCCGTCGGTGCCCGTGCTCGATCCCGGCGAGACGATGAGCAGGTTGCTGCCGAGCGAACTGATCTGCGCACTCACGTCCTTCTGCGTGCCGAGGCCCAGGCCCACGGTCATGATCACCGCCGCGATGCCGATGAGGATGCCGAGCACGGTCAACAGCGAGCGCATGGCGTGGGCGCGCACGGCCGCCCAGCTCGCCTGCAGGGTCTCGCCCCAGTTCATCGCAGCCCCGCCCCGTCGCCGTCGATCACGCCGTCCTTCACGCGCACGATCCGCTCGGCCCGCTCGCCCACCTCGGTCTCATGGGTGATGAGCACGATGGTGCGGCCCATCTCGTGCAACTCGTCGAACAGCGCCAGCACCTCCTCCGTCGACACGGTGTCGAGATTGCCGGTGGGCTCGTCGGCCAGCACCATCGTGGGCTCGGTGACAAGCGCACGTGCCACCGCGACGCGCTGCTGCTGACCGCCCGACAGCTCGCCCGGCTTGTTGTCGAGCCGATCGCCGAGCCCCACCCGTTCGAGGGCGACAGCCGCACGGTCCCGCCGCTCATGCGGAGGCACCCGCCCGTACATGAGCGGCAGCGCGACGTTCTGCCAGGCCGACAGTTCGGGCAGCAGGTGGAACTGCTGGAACACGAAGCCGATGCGCCGGTTGCGCACCTCGGCGAGCTCCTCCTCGTCGAGGTCCTCGACATCCGAGCCCGCGAGCCGGTAGCTGCCGCTCGTGAGAGTGTCGAGGCAGCCGAGCGCATGCATCAACGTGGACTTGCCCGAGCCGGAAGGGCCCATGATCGCCACGTACTCCCCCTCGCAGATGCTCAGGTTCACGCCGCGCAGCGCCTCGAATTCGATGTCGCCGGAGCGGTAGGTCTTGCGCGCGTCGCGCAGTTCGATCACGGGATCGCCCGCACGGCGATCGCCTCCGGGTCCGAGGACGGGATCGGTCATCACCAGTGCGTCGCTCATTGCTGCCCGCCTCCCGCGTTTCCGGAGGCGCCTCCGGGCATCCCGCCGCCCTGTGTCCCGCCGCCTTGAGGCATGCCGCCGCCATCGGGCATCTGGCCGTTGCCGCCATCGGGCATCTGCCCGTTCTCGGAGCCCTGGGCGGCTCCCTCGTCGCCATTCGTGGCGCTCGCAGCCGGCGTGGACACCGTCACCTGCACGAGGTCTCCCTCCTCGAGTCCATCGGTGATCTCGGTCACGGTCCCCGAGGTCTCGCCGACCGACACCTCGCGAGTCGACGTCTCGCCCTCGCTGTCGACCAGAGTGACAGTAGTCGTGCCGTCGGCGTCGGTGCTGACCGCTTCGCTCGGCACTGTGAGCACGTCGTGGCGGCGCTCATAGATGATGGTCGCCGTGACAGAAGTGCCGTCGTAGAGGCCCTCGGGACTCCCGGTGAGCGAAATCGTCACCGGGAATGCTGCGCTGCCCGAGGTGGTGGAAGGCAGCTTTCCGACGGCGTCGACCACGCCGAAGAGCTTGGTGCCGTCGGTGGTCTCGAGCTCGACCTGGTCGTCGGCCTCGATGAGGCCGACCTCGGTCTCGCCCACCGTCACGGCTACCTCCCAGGCGTCGGTGCCCACGATCGTGAACTGCGAGGAGGAGGAGGAGGAAGAAGAAGAAGAAGAAGAAGAAGAAGAAGAGTCGGTGTCTCCGGATCCCGAACCGCTAGACGATGATCCGGAACCGCCCCCGCTCGACGACGATCCCGAGCCGCCGCCGCTGCTCGAGGATGATCCGGAGACCACATCTCCCACCGAGAGGCCGACCGAGGTCACGAGCCCCGCGACGGGAGCCTTGAGCACGGCGCCGTCGACCGCCTCCTGGGCCTGCTCGACCTGCTGCTGCGCGACGGTCACGGCCGCCTCCCTGGCGCTGATGGTCGCAGCGGAGGAGACAGTGCCGTCGTCGTCGGACTGCGCACTCACCAGCTGCGCCTCGGCCTCGGCGAGGTCGGCCTGCGCCTGCAGCAGCTCGGCGTCGACGGTCAGCGTGTCGACAACCGCGAGGGTCTGGCCCTCCTCCACGGTGTCGCCCGCCTCGACGGCGACCTGCGTCACGGTGCCCGACGCGACGAAGCTCACATCCTCCTGCACGGACGGGGTGAGCGTGCCGGTCGCTTCGACCGATTTGTCGAGCGTCTCGAGGCTCGCGGCGACGTTCTGGGTGACGGGAGCCGCCTGGGCAGGGCTCTGCTGCGACAGCAGGATCGCCCCGGTCGTGGCTCCCGCCGCCACGACGACGACCACGATCCCGAGGATCACCCACGTCCGCTTCCGCACTCCGACGAGGAACCGCCTCGCTCTGCCTGATGCCATGGATGCAGCCTTCCGCTCCGACTCGATGCTTCCCGGTGCCCCGGTCTCGCATCGAGCGTAGGAAGGACGACTATGACGGCCGTGAGCCGAGTGTTAGAGACCGCCGAGAACCGGCGCGGCAACGCAGGAGCGGGCCGCCGCCCTCAGGCCCGAGGGCCCGCCGCCGCGTGATCGAGCGCGGAGAGCCCCGTCTGCGGATGGAACTTGGCGAGGCCCAGCACGCCGACCACCGCGAGAGCGCCCGAGAGCACGAACGCGAGCACCGCCCAGAGCGGGGCACCGGCGGCCTCGTGCAGCACGACGATGCCGATCAGCACCGCGACGATCGGATCGACCACGGTGAGCCCGGCCACCACCAGATCCGGCGGACCGGAGGAGTAGGCGTTCTGCACGAACACCATGCCGACGAGCGCTCCGACCGCGAGCGCCGCCACGCAGGTCCACGTGAGCCACTCGAACTCCCGCTGCTGCAGCCGCCCGATCACCACCTTCGCGAAGGTCGCCACGAAGCCGTAGAGCACGCCGGCGCCCACGATGTAGATGATCGCCAACCCGCGATGCCGGAACGCGACGAACAGCAGCAGCGCCACGGCGAGCACCACGGCGAAGGCGATGAGGATCGTGATCAGCTTCGCGTCGGTCACCGGCCGATCGGCCGCCGTGAACGCCGCGATGGTCACGAACACCACGATCCCGAGCACGCACAGCGCGATCGAGGTCCTCACCCGCTTGCCGAGTCGCACTCCGCTGATGCGCGAATTGAGGATCGAGGTGATGACCAGCCCCACCACGCCGATCGGCTGCACGATGATGAGGGGAGAGAGCGACAGCGAGCCGATCTGGAAGAGCACCGCGACGCCGAGCAGCAGCGTGCCGCTCACCCAGGACGGGCGGCGCAGCAGCTTGAGCACGTGCTGCAGCGACAGCCCGGATCCCGCGCTCTCACCGGTGATCCGCTCCACCTTGTTGAGGCCGCGCGACTGGTACTGGGCGCCGAACGCGAGCAGCGCTGCGCCGACGAGTGCGAGGGGGATGCCGAGCAGCTGCTTCGGATCCAGCGCCATCATCTGTTCGATCTCGGAGAGGGGAATCCGGGTGCCCAGGCGCACGGCTGAGTCGAGGAGGCTCGGGATCACAGCTCCACGTTACCCCGGATCCCCTGAGCGGGCGTCATTCGCCCGGGCGTGGAGGCTCCTCGGAGCCGCGCATCAGCTCGACGAGGCGCGCCGCGGCCCGTGGCACCTCGTCGTTGACGATGATCTCGTCGAACTCGTCGGCCGCGGCGAGCTCGACCTTCGCGGTCTCGAGCCGGCGCGCCCGCTCCTCAGGGTCCTCGGTGCCGCGGCCGACGAGGCGCTCGACCAGCTCGTCCCAGCTCGGAGGGGCCAGGAACACGAGCCGCGCCTCAGGCATGCTCGCGCGCACCTGTCGCGCGCCCTGCAGGTCGATCTCGAGCAGCATGGGCTCGTCGCGCTCGGCCGCGGCGAGCACCGGGCCGCGCGGGGTGCCGTAGCGGTGCCGATTGTGCACCGTCGCCCACTCCAGCAGCTCGCCGGCCGCGAGCATGCGGTCGAAGCCCTCGTCATCGACGAAGAAGTAGTGCTCGCCCTCGACCTCGCCCGGGCGGGGGGCGCGGGTGGTCGCCGACACCGACAACCCGATCTCCGGGTAGTGCTCGCGGACGTAGGCCGCCACGGTGCCCTTGCCCACCGCCGTCGGGCCTGCGAGCACGGTGAGCGGAGACCGTCCGTCGCTCGAGAGGGATCCCGTGCGCTCGCGCACGAAGCCTTCCAGCCGCTCCCGCTGCAACTTCCCGAGGCCTCCGAGACGCTTGCGCTCGGAAATGGCCAGCTGTTCGAGCAGCCGCTCGGTCTTCACGAGTCCGATCGCCGGGAACGACAGCAGAAAGTCGGTGATGCGCAGGCTCGCCGACGCGCTGCCGGGCACGCGCGACTGCTCCAGCACCCGCAGCGGCGACACCTCGCCGCTGCGCAGTCGCCGCTTCAGCTCGGCGCGCGCCCGGCGCGCTGCGATCGCGGCTCGATTGGCGGCGACCCGGTCGACCTCGGGCATGGCGGGTGCGCTGCGATTCGTCATGTCTGCTCCATCGTCGCTGGCTGGGGATCCCGGCCGCGGCCAGGATCCCTCAATTCTATGAGGCGGCCGGAATCTCGCGTCAGGGCCGCGAGAGCGCCTCGCCGATCACGGCCGCGCGATCCCGCACCCGCTCGGCGAGTCCGGCCGCTCCTCCGGCGAGGATGCTGCGCGACTCGTTGGCGAGCAGTGCGTGCCCGATGCCGCCGAACACGCGGCCGGCGTCCTCGATGCGGGCGCCCTGATGGCCGAAGCCGGGCGCGAGCACGGGCAGCGCCGGAGCACCCGCGCGCCCGGCCGTGTCGATCTCGAACTCGCCGAGGTCGAGGGTCGCGCCGAGCACCACGCCGATCGAGCCGACCCGGGCGCCGGGCGCGTGCTCGGCGTTCCAGCGCATCGCGTCGTCGACCATGGCGGCCGCGAGGGTGCGGCCGTCGGCGCGACGGGCGAGCTGCACCTCGCGCGCCTCGGGATTCGAGGTCGCGGCGAGCACGAACAGGCCCTTGCCGTGGTCGCGCACGTGGGGGAAGGCCCCTGCGAGGGTCTCGAAGCCCATGTAGGCGGCCACCGTCATGGCGTCGGCCTCGAGCGGCGAGCCCGGGGCGAGCCATGCCTCGGCGTAGGCCGCGAAGGTCGAGCCGATGTCGCCGCGCTTCACGTCGGCGACGACCAGCAGGCCGGCGTCGCGCGCGTCGGCGAGCACCCGCTCGAGCGCCGCGAAGCCCGCCGAGCCGAAGCGCTCGAAGAACGAGATCTGCGGCTTCACGCACGCCGCGACGCCTGCGGCGGCGGCGACGACCTCACGGCCCATGCGCTCGGCTCCCGCGGCGTCGTCGGCGAGCCCCCAATCCGCGAGCAGCGGGGCATGCGGGTCGATGCCGGCGCAGAGGTGCCGGCCCGCGGCGAACTCCGCGGCGAGCCGGTCGCCGAACGCCCGGCCGACCGAGCGTGCCGGGCCGGCATCGTGAGCGGCGCTCATCGTCACACCGCCTCCCGGGCCGCCCGGCGCTCGACCTCGTACTCCTGCAGCGACTTCACGGCGAAGCCCTGCTGCTGAGCCGAGACCGCGCCGACCGCTGCAGAGAGCTCGGAGATGGTCGTGAAGATCGGCTTGTCGGCCGCCACGGCCGCCGCGCGGATCTCGTAGCCGTCCGCCCGGGCCGAGCTGCCCGAGGGCGTGTTGACGATCATGTCGATCTCGCCGCGGTTGATGAGGTCGACGATGGTCTCGCCCTCGGCGTGCTTCGAGTGCTTGCGCACGGTCTCGCTGGCGATGCCGTTGCGGCCGAGCACCACCTGAGTGCCCTGGGTCGCCACGAGGCGGTAGCCGAGCTCCTGCAGGCGCAGCGCAGGGAGCACGATGGCGCGCTTGTCCCGATCCGCCACCGAGAGGAAGACCGTGCCCGAGGTGGGCAGCTCGCTGCCGGCGGCCGACTGGCTCTTCGCGAATGCCGTCGGGAAGTCGCGGTCCATGCCCATGACCTCGCCCGTCGAGCGCATCTCGGGGCCGAGCAGGGAGTCGACCACGAGGCCCTCGTGGGTGCGGAAGCGCTTGAACGGCAGCACCGCCTCCTTCACGGCGATGGGCGCGTCGATCGGCGCGCGCGCACCGTCGCGCTCGGGCAGGAAGCCCGCGTCGACGAGCTGCTGGATGCTCTCGCCCGCCATGATGCGGGAGGCCGCCTTGGCGAGCGGGATCCCGAGCGCCTTCGACACGAACGGCACCGTGCGCGAGGCGCGCGGGTTCGCCTCGAGCACGTAGAGCACGCCCTGGCCGATCGCGAACTGCACGTTGAGCAGGCCGCGCACGCCGATGCCCTGCGCGATGCCGAGTGTCGCCTCGCGCACCTTCTGGATCTGGTCGTGGCCGAGGGTGACGGGCGGCAGCGTGCAGCTCGAGTCGCCCGAGTGCACCCCGGCCTCCTCGATGTGCTCCATGACGCCGCCGACGTACAACTGCTCGCCGTCGTAGAGCGCATCGACGTCGATCTCGATGGCGTCGTCGAGGAAGCGGTCGACGAGCAGCGGGTGGCCGGGGCCCACGAGGGCATGGCCCTCGATGCGCTCGAAGTAGCCGCGCAGCGAGTCGGTGTCGTAGACGATCTCCATGCCGCGGCCGCCGAGCACGAAGCTCGGGCGCACCAGCACCGGGTAGCCGATCTCCTCGGCGACGCGGATCGCGCCCTCCTCGTCGATCGCCGTGCCGTTGCGGGGCGCCAGCAGGCCGGCCTGCTCGAGGATGCCGGCGAAGGCGCCGCGCTCCTCGGCGAGGTCGATGGCCTCGGGGGTGGTGCCGAGGATCGGGATCCCGGCGTCCTTGAGCGGCTGGGCCAGGCCCAGGGCCGTCTGCCCGCCGAGCTGCACCACGACGCCCAGCAGCTCGCCGCTCTGCTGCTCGGCGTGGATGACCTCGAGCACGTCCTCGAGCGTGAGCGGCTCGAAGTAGAGCCGGTCGCTCGTGTCGTAGTCGGTCGAGACCGTCTCGGGGTTGCAGTTGATCATGATGGTCTCGTAGCCGGCGTCGCTGAGCGCGAAGCTGGCGTGCACGCACGAGTAGTCGAACTCGACGCCCTGGCCGATGCGGTTGGGGCCCGAGCCGAGGATCACGACCTTCCTGCGGTCGCTCGGCGCCACCTCGGTCTCGAGGTCGTACGACGAGTAGTGGTAGGGCGTGAGCGCCGGGAACTCGCCGGCGCAGGTGTCGACCGTCTTGTAGACGGGGCGCAGGCCGAGGCCGTGACGCAGGCCGCGGATCTCGCTCTCGCTGACGCCGCGGATGGCCGCGATCTGCGCGTCGCTGAAGCCGTGGTCCTTCGCCTCGCGCAGCACCTCGAGCGTCAGCTGCGGCGCCGCTTTGACGGTCTCGGCGACCTCGTTGATGAGCGCGATCTGGTCGAGGAACCACGGGTCGATCGCGGTCGACTCGAAGACCTGCTCGATGGTCGCGCCGAGGCGCAGCGCCTGCTGCACGTCGACGATGCGGCCATCGGTGGGGCGCTTGATCGACTCGAGCAGGGCTTCGACCCGCTCGCCCGCGTCGACGCCGGCTGGCAGCGGATCCCAGTGGAACGAGGTGCCCCGCTTCTCGAGCGAGCGCAGCGACTTCTGCAGCGCGGTCGTGAAGTTGCGGCCGATCGCCATGGCCTCTCCCACCGACTTCATGGTGGTGGTGAGCGTGTCGTCGGCGGCCGGGAACTTCTCGAACGCGAAGCGGGGCGCCTTCACCACGATGTAGTCGATGGTGGGCTCGAAGCTCGCCGGCGTCTGCTGCGTGATGTCGTTCGGGATCTCGTCGAGCCGGTAGCCGAGGGCGAGCTTGGCCGCGATCTTCGCGATCGGGAAGCCGGTGGCCTTCGAGGCGAGCGCCGAGGAGCGCGAGACGCGCGGGTTCATCTCGATGACGATGATGCGGCCCGTCTTCGGATCGACGGCGTACTGGATGTTGCAGCCGCCCGTGTCGACGCCCACGCGGCGGATGATGTCGATGCCGATGTCGCGCAGCTTCTGGAACTCGCGGTCGGTGAGGGTCAGCGCCGGCGCGACCGTGATCGAGTCGCCCGTGTGCACGCCGACGGCGTCGACGTTCTCGATGGAGCAGACGACCACCGTGTTGTCGGCGGTGTCGCGCATGAGCTCGAGCTCGTACTCCTTCCACCCGAGGATCGACTCCTCGAGCAGCACCTCGCTGGTGGGGCTGTAGTGCAGGCCGTCGCCCGCGATGCGCACCAGGTCCTCCTCGGTGTAGGCGAAGCCCGAGCCGAGACCGCCCATGGTGAAGGAGGGGCGCACGACGAGGGGGTAGCCGAGGTCCTTGGCGAACTCCTTCGCCTCCTCGAGCGTGTGCGCGATGTGGGAGCGCGCGACGTCGGCACCCGACTCGATGACGAGGTCCTTGAAGATCTGGCGATCCTCGCCGCGGCGGATCGCGTCGACCTTGGCGCCGATGAGCTCGACGCCGTGCTTCTCGAGGATGCCCTGCTCGTGCAGCGCGATGGCGGCGTTGAGCGCGGTCTGCCCGCCGAGGGTCGGCAGGATCGCGTCGGGGCGCTCCTTGACGATGATCGACTCGATGACCTCCGGGGTGATGGGCTCGACGTAGGTGGCGTCGGCGAAGTCGGGGTCGGTCATGATGGTGGCCGGGTTGGAGTTGACCAGGATGACGCGCACGCCCTCCTCGCGCAGCACGCGGCAGGCCTGGGTGCCCGAGTAGTCGAACTCGCACGCCTGCCCGATGACGATGGGGCCGGAGCCGATGACGAGGACGGAGTTGATGTCTGAACGCTTGGGCATTAGTCGGTCTCCTCATTCCCGCTGATCGAGCGAGCGGAGCGAGTCGAAACCAACTCGCGGAATCGGTTGAACAAGTAGAAGGCGTCGTGCGGTCCCGCGGCCGCCTCGGGATGGTACTGCACGGAGAACGCGGGGATGTCGAGGCACTCGAGGCCCTCGACCACCTGATCGTTGAGGCTGTAGTGGCTCACGCGCACCCGGCCGAAGCCCTCGGGCGCCTCGAGCTCGCCCTCGATGGGGGCGTCGACCGCGAAGCCGTGGTTCTGCGCCGTGATCTCGACGCGGCCGGTCCGCTTGTCGAGCACGGGCTGGTTGATGCCGCGGTGGCCGAAGGGCAGCTTGTAGGTGCCGAAGCCGAGGGCGCGGCCCAGCAGCTGGTTGCCGAAGCAGATGCCGAAGTAGGGCAGGCCGTCGCGCAGCAGGGCGCGCAGCAGTTCGACGGCCTCGTCGGAGGCGGCGGGATCGCCGGGACCGTTGGAGTAGAACAGCGCATCGGGCGCGATCGCGCGCACCTCCTCCAGCGTCGTCGCGGCGGGCAGCACGATCACGTCGAAGCCGTGCTCCGAGAGGTACTGCACGGTGGCCCGCTTGACGCCGAGGTCGAGCACCGCGATGGAGCCCACGCGCTCGACGCCATCGGCGGCCGGCACGTCGTAGCGCTCGGGCGTGGAGACCTCGGCCGAGAGGTTGCGGCCCGCCATCTCGGCCTGCGCGCGCACCAGCTCGAGCTGCTCCTCGTCGGAGAGCGCGAGGTCGGCTCCCGAGAAGATGCCGGCGCGCATGGCACCGGCCGAGCGGATGTGGCGCGTCACCGCCCGGGTGTCGATGCCCGAGATGCCGACGACCCCGTCGTTCACGAGGTCCTCGTCGAGGGAGCGCTCGGCGCGGAAGTTGGAGACGCGGCGCGCGGGATCCCGCACCACGAAGCCTGACACCCAGATCCTGCGCGACTCCATGTCGGTGTCGTTGGCGCCGGTGTTGCCGATGTGCGGCGCGGTCATGAGCACGATCTGCCCGGCGTAGCTCGGGTCGGTCAGCGTCTCCTGGTAGCCGGTCATGCCCGTGGAGAACACGACCTCGCCGAGAGTGCGGCCGGTCGCTCCATAGGCCCGGCCCGCGTAGCGCTCGCCGTCCTCGAGCACCAGCACGGCTGCTCCGTCGGGCACCGCGGAAGCGGGCGGAACGGTCACTTCATTGGCGGTGTTCGTTGCCGAACCGGTGGTCATTGTGCGCCCTCCTGAGACGTCGAAGGTGAGAGTGAGATGTGGTCGATGGCCTCGGCGAAGGCCGCCTGCTCGGCGGGGTTCGCGAGGCGGAAGCCGGATTCGAGCGTGCGCTCGGCGGTGTCCGTCGAGCCTGTCGAGACGCCAGGCACCCAGCGCAGCAGCGAGAGTCCGTCGCGCTCGACGGCTTTGCCGATGCGGCCGCCCGCTGTGTCCGTGCCGCGCAGCTGCGCGGCCGGGATTGAGACGGGCTGCTCCCCGGTGACCGCGATGGTCACGCCGTCGCGCCGCACGGTGAGCTCGGCGAAACCCTTGTAGCGCAGCGCCGGAATCGAGACGCGGTCGAGCGGGGCGCCGACCGGCGTGGTGGAGACGTAGCTCGCGCGCCGGAACCTGACGAGCACCTCGCCCGAGAGCTCCGCATCGGGCGCCGCGATGCCGGTGTCGCGCTTGGCGCGCCGCCGCCAGCCGATTCCCATGCCGATGAGAGCGAGCGCGGCGATCGCCGCCATCACGATCACGTAGGTGGTCTGGGTCACCGCGCGCCCCCCCGCGACGCCGCTGCCGCCGCCTTCGCGACCGTCTCGGCGTCCACGAGCTCGCCGTCGTCGAGGGTGAGGTAGCCCCGGCGCACCGTGTAAGCGACGCTGCCGGGCAGCTCCATGCCCAGGAACGGCGAGTTCACGCTGAGCCCGCGCAGGCTACCTGGGCCGAACTCGCTGGAACCGCTCGGATCGACGAGCGCGAGGTCGGCGGGCTGGCCCGCCTCGAGCGAGGCCGGGTGCCCTTCCAGGCGCCCGATCTCCGCGGGCTTGTGCGAGAGCAGCGTCTCGAGCTCGGCCCAGCTGGCATTGCCCTCGTTCACGAGGGTGAGCAGCGCGATCGGCAGCGCCGACTCGAGGCCGACCATGCCGAAGGCCGCGACATCCCACTCGCACTCCTTCGCCTCGATGGGGTGCGGGGCATGGTCGGTGGCGATGATGTCGATGACGCCGTCGGCGACAGCCTGCCGCAGTGCGCGCACGTCGTCCTCGCGGCGCAGGGGCGGGTTGACCTTGTAGCGGGCGTCGTAGCTGCGCACGAGCTCCTCGGTGAGGATGAGGTGGTGCGGCGTCACCTCCGCGGTGACCTGCACGCCGCGGGCCTTGGCCCAGCGGACCACCTCGACCGAGCCGGCGGTCGAGAGGTGGCAGATGTGCAGGCGGGCGCCGATGTGCTCGGCGAGCAGCACGTCGCGGGCGATGATCGACTCCTCGGCCACGGCGGGCCAGCCCTTGAGGCCGAGCTCGCTCGAGAGCGCGCCCTCGTTCATCTGGGCGCCCTCGGTGAGGCGCGGATCCTGGGCGTGCTGCGCGATGACGCCGTCGAAGGTCTTCACGTACTCGAGCGCGCGGCGCATGAGCAGCGGATCGTGCACGCACTTGCCGTCGTCGGAGAACACGCGCACCGCCGCGCGCGACTGCGCCATGGCGCCGATCTCGCTGAGGCGCTCGCCCGCGAGATCCTCGGTCACCGCGCCGATGGGGCGCACGGTGGCGTAGCCCGCGGCGTCGCCGAGCGACTGCACCTGCTCGACCACGCCAGCCGTGTCCTGCACCGGCATGGTGTTCGCCATCGCGAAGACGCTCGTGAAGCCGCCCGCTGCTGCTGCGCGGGATCCGGTGAGCACCGTCTCCGACTGCTCGAAGCCGGGCTCGCGCAGATGGGTGTGCAGATCGACGAGGCCGGTGAGGGCGACGAGACCGTCGGCCTCGATGATCCGCTCGCCGTCGCGGGGCGCGATCCCACCGTCGGCCTGGGCGACGCGCTCGGCGATGCGGCCGCCGGAGATGCGCAGGTCGACCGCGGGGGTGTCGGTATGGGCCGCGCCGCGCGCGGTGAGGTCTGCGGCGAGGCGCGCCCCGCGGATCAGGATGTCGGGGTTACTCATTGCTGCTCCGTTCGCCTGAGAGAAGTAGGTACAGGGCGGCCATGCGCACCGAGACTCCGTTGGCGACCTGCTCGAGCACGGTGGAGCGCTCGGAGTCGGCCGCGCGCGACGAGATCTCGAGGCCGCGGTTCATGGGGCCGGGGTGCATCACGATCGTCTCGTCGCCGAGCCGGCCGAGGCGGGCGTCGTCGAGCCCCCAGTTGCGGGCGTACTCGCGCTCGTTCGGGAAGAACGCGGCGTGCATCCGCTCGGTCTGGATGCGCAGCAGCATCACCACGTCGGGCCGCTCCTCGCGGAGGGCGGCGTCGAGCGAGTGGTGGATCGTCACGGGCCAAGTGCGGGCGCCGTAGGGCAGCAGCGTCTCGGGTGCCACGAAGGTCACGTGCGCGCCGAGCGCGTTCAGCAGCCACAGGTTCGAGCGGGCCACGCGCGAGTGCGCGATGTCGCCCACGATCACCACGGAGACGCCGTCGAGGTCGCGGCCGCGGCTCGCGGCGCCGCCGTTCGAGTCGGCGAAGAGGCGGCGGCGCATGGTGAACGCGTCGAGCAGTGCCTGGGTGGGGTGCTCGTGGGTGCCGTCGCCGGCGTTGAGCACGCCGGCGTCGATCCAGCCGCTGCGGGCCAGGCGATCCGGAGCCCCCGACGCGGGGTGCCGGATCACGACCCCGTCTGCCCCGATGGCCTGGAGGGTCTGCGCGGTGTCCTTGAGCGATTCGCCCTTGGAGACCGAGCTGCCCTTGGCGCTGAAGTTGATGACGTCGGCGCTGAGGCGCTTGGCGGCGGCCTCGAAGGAGATGCGGGTGCGGGTCGAGTCCTCGTAGAAGAGGTTGACCACGGTCTTGCCGCGCAGGGCGGGCAGCTTCTTCATCTCGCGCTGCTGCGCCGCGGCCATGTCTTCAGCGGTGTCGAGGATGAGGATCGCGTCGTCGCGGCTCAGCGTGCGGGTGTCGAGCAGGTGCCTCATGCCTGACCCTCCGCATCGCCGATCGCGACCTCGTCGATGCCGTCGAGCTCCTCGAGCCGCACCGAGATGTGCTCGTGCTTGGCGCTCGGCAGGTTCTTGCCGATGAAGTCGGCGCGGATCGGCAGCTCGCGATGGCCGCGGTCGATGAGCGCGGCGAGTCGCACGGCGCGCGGGCGGCCGTGGTCGTTCAGCGCGTCGAGGGCCGCGCGCACCGTGCGGCCGGAGTAGAGCACGTCGTCGACGAGCACGACCGTGGCGCCGTCGATGCCGGCGACGGGCATCTCGGTCGGCTGCGGCGCCCGCGTGGGGTGCTTCGCGAGGTCGTCGCGGTACATGGTCACGTCGAGCTGGTAGGCGGGGATCCCGACCCCCTCGATGCGGGAGATGCTCTCGGCGATGCGCCTGGCGAGCAGCGTGCCGCGCGTGGGGATGCCGACGAGCACCAGACCGGCCACGCCCTTGTTCGCCTCGATGATTTCGTGCGAGATTCGAGTCAGCGCCCGCGAGATCTCAGCGCCTTCCAGCACTGTTCGCGTACCCATATTCGAGCCCCCCTTCTCCGCCTCACGGGACGGTCATTAAAGAAAAGCTGCAACCCTGCCATCCTAGCGCAGCTTCGGGGCTTCGCCGCCGCACCGATCCGGCGGCCCGATGCGGCAGCCCGATGCGCTGCGTCGCACACGCATCGCCCTGCGGAGGAGAGATCCGCATTCCGAGGCGAACTTTCGCACTGCCCGCTTCATCTCCATGCCGCACGCTCCCGCAGAATCCGGGGCGATTCCGCACGGTGCGCCTGGCTCGGCACGATGCCGAGGCGACCCGAATCCGCGATCGCGGCGGAGGCCGCTACGACGCCTGCGCGTAGTCGGCGATCCTGCCGAGCACGCCGTTCACGAAGCGCGAGGAGTCCTCGGTCGAGTAGTCCTTGGCGAGCTCGACGGCCTCGTCGATGGCGACGGCGGCCGGCACCTCGTCGTTGAAGAGGATCTCCCAGGAGGCGAGGCGCAGCAGGGCGCGGTCGACATTGGGCATGCGCTCGAGGGTCCACCCCTGCGCGTAGCTCACGATGAGCTCGTCGATCTCGTCGCGGTGGTCGGTGACCCCGTCGACGATCTCGCGCGCGTACAGCCAGGAGGCCTCGCGGTCGGGCTCGCCTGCTGCGCGCTTGGCCTCGGCTCCCACGATGCTGGCGATCGGTTCCTCGCGCACGTCGGCCTGGAAGAGCATGTCGAGGGCGCGCTTGCGCGCCTTGGTGCGGGCTGACACCGGGGATCAGTCGTTGACGCGGCCGAGGTAGTCGCCCGTGCGGGTGTCGACCTTGACCTTGGTGCCGGTCTCGAGGAAGAGGGGCACCTGGATCTCGGCACCGGTCTCGACGGTGGCGGGCTTGGTGCCGCCGGTGGAGCGGTCGCCCTGCAGGCCCGGCTCGGTGTAGGTGACCTCGAGCACCACGGAGGCGGGCAGCTCGAGGTAGAGGGGCTCGCCCTCGTGCAGCGCGATCTGCACCTGCTGGTTCTCGAGCATGAACTTGGCGGCATCGCCCACGACGGTGCCCGAGACGGTCAGCTGGTCGTAGTCGGAGGTGTCCATGAAGACGAAGTCGGCGCCGTCCTGGTACAGGTACTGGTAGTCGCGGCGGTCGACGTTGGCGGTCTCGATCTTGGCGCCGGCGTTGTAGGTCTTGTCGATGATCTTGCCCGAGACGACGTTCTTCTGCTTGGTGCGCACGAACGCGCCGCCCTTGCCCGGCTTCACGTGCTGGAACTCGACCACGCTCCAGAGCTGACCGTTCTCCTTGATGACGGTACCGTTCTTGATGTCGTTCGAGGTTGCCATGTGCGTGAGTTCTCCGGGGTTCTTCGAGGTTCGAGCGCCGTTCTGCGCCAGTCAATCCTACACCGCGCACTCGCGACCGCCTTGCAGGTCCCCCACAACCGACGTGCGCGATCCCGCGCCCACCCCTAGGCTCGCGCCATGCACATGATCTTCCGCACGCTCTGGCACCAGTGGTTCGTCGGCGGGCTGAGCCGGCGCCGCGGCGCGCGCATCGGCTTCGGCGACGTCTCGCGCTCCCGCTTCCGCGTCTGGCCCACCGACCTCGACATCCTGCGCCACATGAACAACGGGGTCTACCTGTCCGTGATGGACGTGGCGCGCTTCGACCTGATCCAGCGCAACGGCAGCTGGGACGTCTTCACCCGCGAAGGCTGGTACGCGGTCGTGGTGGGCCAGACCATCTCGTACCGCAAGTCGTTGAACCCGTGGATGCGCTTCTGGGTCGAGTCGCGCATCCTCGGTTTCGACGAGCAGGCCGTCTATATCGAGCAGCGCTTCGTGCGCCCCGACGCGCAGCGGCGCCCCGAGGTCTACGCCCGCGCGGTGGTGCGCGGGCGCATCCTGCGGCGCACGGGCGGCACGGTGCCGGTGGCCGAGATCATCGAGAAGAGCGGCGCGGATCCCGAGCAGCTGTGCGTGCCCGACGACATCCTGGAGTGGGGCCGCGCCAGCCGCCTGCCGTCGACCCGCGACGAGGCGCCGAGCGTGTGGGAGTAGCGCTCAGCCCACCGGAGGCCGCGCACCGAGGTGCGGGCCCTGATTGCCGGTCTCGCGGCAGTTGATGCGCACAGCGCGCTCGGCCGAGTCGTAGACGTGGCGGGCCGCGAGCCGGCCCTCGGCGAGCGTGCCCGCGAGCCAGGTGAAGCTGCGCGAGTCGACGAGGGGCTCTCCTGCGACGAGACGGGTCAGCTGCAGCATGAGCATCTCGGGCAGCGAGGCGTGCGGCCCGTGCTCGAAGCTCAGCCCCAGCACGGCCGGTGCGAGGCCGGCGGGGACGAGACGCAGGGTCCAGCGCGGCTCCGCCCGCACCGCGGGCTGAGCCGCAGCAGCAGCGCCGGCGGTAGTCGCGGGGAGGTCGGGCATCTCGGGCACGGGCACGGCGTCGAGGCGTCCGAACTCCCGCTCGGCCTCGCTCGCCACCACGAGCGGATCGGCCGCAGCCAGCGCCCCGCCCGACTCCTCGGCGGCCCTGGCGAAGAGCTCGCGCCACCGCCGGGATCCGAGCCCGTAGGGCGCGATCACCGGCGCGAGCGTCGGATCCGCGGCCAGCGCTGTTCCGAGGCGCGCGAAATCGGTGCCCGCCTCGGCGAAGGCCTCGGGCTCCGGCACGCGCAGTCCGGCGCGGGCTGCGACGGTTCGGGTCGCGGCGAA
>JASGDX010000282.1:0-10249 GCA_047606985.1 Leucobacter sp.
CGAGGTGATCCGCGGCGAGCTCGCCGCCTATCCGGTGCCCGAGGGCCAGACGCCGTTGCTCGAGCGGCCCCAGCTCATCGCGCTCAACAAGATCGACGTGCCCGAGGCGCGCGAGCTCGCCGACTTCGTGCGGCCCGAGCTCGAGGCGCAGGGCTACCGGGTCTTCGAGATCTCCACGGTGTCGCACGAGGGCCTGCGCGAGCTGAGCTTCGCCCTCGCCGAGCTGGTCGAGGAGGCCAGGGAGCGCGAGCTGGCCGAGGCCGTCGAGCAACCGCGCATCGTGCTGCAGCCGAAGGCCGTCGACGACGGCGGCTTCCGCGTGGTGCCGGAGGGCGGCAGCTACGGCACGCTCTACCGGATCCTCGGCGCGAAACCGGAGCGCTGGGTGGAGCAGACCGATTTCACGAACGACGAGGCGGTGGGCTACCTGGCCGACCGCCTGCAGAAGCTCGGGGTGGAGGACGCCCTCGTGAAGGCCGGCGCGACCGCGGGATCGACCGTGGTGATCGGTCCGGGATCGGGCGTGGTCTTCGACTGGGAGCCCACCGTCACGAGCGCTGCCGAGGTGCAGATGGGCGCGCGCGGCACCGACCTGCGGGTCGACCAGCACGAGCGCCGCACCAACAAGGACCGCCGCGCCGAGTACCACGCCCGCATGGATGCGAAGGCCGAGGCCCGCGCCGAGCTCGAGCGCGAGCGGCAGGCGGGGATGTGGAGCGAGGAGTCGTGAGCGGCGGAGAGGCCGTGGGCGCCGGAGCCGAGCTGCTCGCGTCGAGGCGCATCGTGGTGAAGGTCGGCTCGTCTTCCGTGAGCGGTGACAACGCCGGGCAGATCCCGAACCTCGTCTCATGCCTCGCCCGTCTCACCACCGCCGGCGCGCAGGTGATCCTGGTATCCAGCGGCGCCATCGCCACCGGGGTGCCGTTCCTGCGCCTCGACGAGCGCCCCGAGGATCTCGCGACGCAGCAGGCGGCAGCGGCCGTGGGGCAGAACATCCTCGTCAACCGCTACCAGCGCGCGCTCGGCAGCCACGAGATCATCGCGGGACAGGTGCTGCTCACCGCGCATGACATCGAGAACCCCACCCACCGCGGCAATGCGCGGCGCGCGATCGAGCGGCTGCTGCAGCTCGGGATCCTGCCGATCATCAACGAGAACGACACCGTCGCGACCCACGAGATCCGATTCGGCGACAACGACCGGCTCGCGGCGCTCGTCGCGCGGCTGGTGGGCGCCGATCGGCTCGTGCTGCTCTCCGACGTCGACGCCCTCTACACCGCGCCCCCCGCGATGGCCGGAGCGCGGCGCATCGCGCACGTGCCGTACGGCGACCCGCTCGCGGGCATCGAGATCGGGGAGTCGCAGTCGGGCTGGGGCACCGGCGGAGCCGCGACGAAGGTGCAGGCGGCCAGGCTCGCGGCCGACGCCGGTGCCGCCGTGCTGCTCACCGAGACGCGGCTGCTCGCGGCGGTGCTCGACGGCGCCGATCACGGGACCAGGTTCGACCCCGCGCCGCTAGGCTAGTGGGCATGTCGCATCTCGATCCGTTCCTGAGCAAGCTCGAACTCGCCCGCGCGGCCTCGAAGCGGCTCGCGACCGTCACGACCGTGCAGAAGAACACGGCGCTCGAGGCGATCGCGGCGGCGCTCGAGAGCGGTGTCGACGAGGTCGTCGAGGCGAACGCGCTGGATCTGGCCCGAGGCGCCGAGGACGGCATCGGCGATGGGCTGCTGGATCGGCTGCGCCTCGACGAGACGCGGCTGCGGGGGCTCGCCGCGGCCGTGCGCGAGGTCGTCGCGCTGCCCGATCCGGTGGGCCAGGTGGTGCGCGGATCGACGCTCGCCAACGGGATCGCGATCAGCCAGGTGCGCGTGCCCTTCGGGGTGGTCGGGGCGATCTACGAGGCGCGCCCGAACGTGACGGTCGACATCGCGGCGCTGGCGCTGAAGAGCGGCAACGGGGCCGTGCTGCGCGGAGGGAGCGCGGCCGAGCACTCGAACCGGGTGCTCGTGTCGCTCATCCAGCGCGCGGTCTCGGCAGCGGGGCTCGACGGGGACGCCGTGCAGACCATCGACGAGTTCGGCCGGGAGGGCGCCTCTCGCCTGATGCGGGCCCGCGGCTACATCGACGTGCTGATCCCGCGCGGCAGCGCCGGCCTCATCTCGACGGTGGTGCAGGAATCGACGGTTCCCGTGATCGAGACCGGTTCCGGGATCGTGCACGTCTACGTCGACGCCTCGGCCGACGAGGAGATGGCGGTGTCCGTGGTCAAGAACGCCAAGACCCACCGTCCGAGTGTGTGCAACGCGGCCGAGACGCTGCTCGTGCACCGCGACGCCGCCGAGCGCATGCTGCCGCGCCTCGCCGCCGAACTCATCGGCGCAGGCGTCGAGCTGAGCGGGGACGAGACGACCCGCGCCGCCGTCGACGGCGTGCTCGCCGCCGACGAGGAGACCTGGGCCACCGAGCATCACGCCCTCGAGATGGGCGTGAAGGTGGTCGGCTCGCTCGACGAGGCGCTCGCGCACATCGAGCGCTACTCCACCAGGCACACGGAGGCGATCGTCACCCAGGACTACGCGAATGCCGAGCGCTTCCTGGCCGAGGTGGATTCGGCCGTGGTGATGGTCAACGCCTCGACCCGCTTCACCGACGGCGGCGAGTTCGGCTTCGGCGCCGAGGTGGGCATCTCGACGCAGAAGCTGCACGCCAGGGGGCCCATGGGCCTGCCCGAGCTCACGAGCACGAAATGGCTCGTGCGCGGTGCGGGCCAGATCCGGTAGCCTGAACCGATACACTGGGTGATAACCGTTCATCCGTCACGAATGCAGGGGTCCTCATGTCACTTCTCGCCACGATCGCCGTCGCCGCCGAAGAGGGGCACCACGTCGTCAACGAGCTGC
The DNA here is from genome assembly GCA_047606985.1 of Leucobacter sp. Taxonomy (GTDB): domain Bacteria; phylum Actinomycetota; class Actinomycetes; order Actinomycetales; family Microbacteriaceae; genus Leucobacter. Next base: position 2,904 of record JASGDX010000282.1, read on the forward strand.
CGTTCCCGGCCCCGCTCTTCGGAGTGATCGCCTTCGTCGCCTTCACCGCGCTCGCGATCGTCACCTTCACGTTCCGCGACGTCGCCAACCGCCATGCGGCGAAGGCCGAGGCCTACGCCCGCGAGCACGGCGCGGCCCCGCGCCATTAGGACTCGATCGGACGGTGTCATCACAACGTCGTATCGGGGTGATGGGCGGAACCTTCGACCCCATCCATCACGGGCACCTGGTCGCGGCGAGCGAGGTCGCCCAGAGCTTCGGCCTCGACGAGGTCATCTTCGTGCCGACGGGCCATCCCTGGCAGAAGCAGCACGTCTCGCCCGGCGAGCACCGCTACCTGATGACGGTCATCGCCACCGCCTCGAACCCGCGCTTCACGGTGAGCCGCGTCGATGTGGATCGCGAGGGCCCGACCTACACCGTCGACACGCTGCGCGACCTGCGGGCGCAGTTCCCGGACGACGATCTCTTCTTCATCTCGGGCGCGGACGCGGTCGAGCAGATCGTGAGCTGGAAGGACGTCGATCAGCTGTGGGATCTCGCCCACTTCATCGCCGTCACGCGTCCGGGGCACGAGCTCTCGCTTTCGGGTCTCTCCGACGAGCACGTAAGCTTGCTGGAGGTCCCGGCGCTGGCGATCTCCTCCACCGACTGCCGCGAACGGGTCGCCAGAGGGTATCCGGTGTGGTACCTCGTGCCGGACGGTGTGGTGCAGTACATTGCGAAGCACAGGTTGTACACCGAGGAAGCGACGGAGAATGAGTGAGCAGGACGAAGAACGGCCGCTGACCCGGCGCGAGCGCCGGCTGCGGGAGATGGCCGAGACCGGTGCGCTGGACCTCTCGGAGATGCCGTCGGCAACGGAGCCGGCGACCGAGAGCGGCGCGGAGCAGGCCCGGCCCGCCGAGGAGGACGAGATCGAGATCTCGCCCGTCAACGAGGACGGTACGCCTCGAAGCCGCCGCGAGATGCGCATGCTGCGCGAACAGGCGCTGGCCGAGCGCGCCGCTCGCGCATCCGGAACCGAGCAGCCCGCGGAGCCCCGCGAGCCTGCGGAGCCCGGTGAGCCCGCGGAGGCGGAGCAGCCGGCGGAGGACGACGAGTCCGCGGAAGCCGAGCAGCCAGATGAGTCCGCCGAGGCCGACGCCGAAGACGCCGGATCCGCATCCGAGCATTCTGCCGGGCCCGAGGCCCCGCGCGCTCAGGAGGAGCCCGAGGGCTCTGAGCAACCGCAGGACGAGCGCGCCGAAGAGACGGCGCCAGAGGCCGACGCGGCGGACGAGGCCGACGCGGCGGACGACGCCGTCGTCGCCGCGCCGGAGCTTGTGACAGAGCCGGAGCCCGATGCGCAGGCCGAGCAGGAGCCGGAACCCGAGGCTCCCGCCGAGCCCGAAGCGTCGGAGCCGACGGACGAGGCGCCTGTCGAGTCCGCGCAGTCGCCCGAGCCCGCCCCCGAGTCCTCCGCCGCTGAACCCTCCACCACTGAACCCTCCGCCGCGGAGCCGCAGCCGGTCGAGGTCGCGCCGCTCGAGGGGGAGCCCGACTTCGATTCGCTGATGACCCCTCCCACGGAACCGTTCTCGGTGGACGAGCTGCGGGAGGCCGAGCGGGCGTCGGCCGACGCCGCATCCGCTGCCGAGCTCGAAGCGCCGCAGGCCGATCCCGATCCCGCTCCCAAGCGTCGTTTCTGGCAGCGCAACAAGAACACCGCGCCCGTCGTGGATCCGGCGCCTGCCGACGCCGAACCGGCGAGCCCCGACGCCGAGATCGCCGCGCCGTCGGCTGCGCCCGTCGAAGACGACGCCATCCTCGCCGACTCCGACCACGCTGTCCTGATGGAACCGGACGATGCGATCCCGGCGGTGCCCGAGGAGGCCGCGGCCGCCGAGACGGTCGCCATCGCGGAGATCATCCCGCCGGTCGCCGAGGAGCCCGAGGCGCCCGAGACGGCCGTGCTCGAGACCGCGGCGGTCGATCCCGAACCGGCCGAGGAGCCCGGCGCGACCGGCGCCGGGAACCCCGAGTACAGGACGAGCTACTCCTTCCCCGACATCGCTCCGCCCGAGGAGTGGCGCTCCGTGTTCGACGATCCCGCATCGCGGACCGTCCCCGATCAGGCCGCCAGGGCCGGCGAGGGCGATTTCGACGACCTCATCTCCCGCGCCGTCGCGCAGGAGGGCACCTCGAGCACGGCTGGGACGGCCGCGCTCATCCTCCCCTCGATGCCCGAGGACACGGGCGGCCTCGCCGGGCCGCTCGGCAGCACGGGCGAGCTGTACGTGACGGGCTCGCTCAAACTGCCGAAGTCGCTCGGCGAGACCGGCGGGCACGCCGCGCTCCACGACTCCATCGAGATGGATCCCATCACCGGCATCGAGGAGGAACTGCCGCAGCCCGGTGACGGGCCGACACCGGTGTCGGCGCGGCACGCCGTGAGCGCTCGCGCCGCGTCGAGCATGCCGATCGTCGCGAAGCCGGCCAGGGAGCGCAGCAAGCTGCCGCTCGTGCTGTCGCTCACCGGCGGCGGCCTGCTGATCGCGGTCGTCGCGCTGGGCGCATGGGGCGCGAGCAACGGACTGTTCGGCTGATCCCGCGACCCGACGGGGGCACCGCGCCGATGGGCGGCGAGGCCGTGCGGGCCCGCGCGGAGCGGGCCGACGAACGAAGGAGACGGAACTGGAAGCTGAAGTGACTCAGAATCGCGATGTGCTGGACGACCTCGGGATCGCGGTGCGCGCCGCGGATGAGAAGGGCGCAACGGCACCGGTCGCGCTGCGGGTGACCGAGCAGTTCGAGCTCGCCGACGTGTTCCTCATCGTGAGCGGCAGCGTCGAGCGCAACGTGCAGGCGATCTCCGACGGCGTCGAGGACGCGCTCAACGCCGCGGGCGCGCGCACCGTGCGCCGCGAGGGCCGAGAGAGCGGCCGCTGGGTGCTGCTCGACTTCGGCGACCTCGTCGTGCACGTCTTCCACCAGGAGGAGCGCGACTTCTACCAGTTGGAGCGGCTGTGGCAGGACTGCCCGCTGATCGAGACGGCTCGGATGCTGGAGCGCGTCGAGGACGGTCTCTGAGCTGGGGAGCCCCTAGGATGGGACAGTTGCCGCGGCGCAGGCCGCGGCTGCCGGCTCGAATCAACCGGGCCGCGACCGATACCCCGCACACGCAGGAGTCCCATGTCCCAGATCCTCCCCATCCGCGGCGTCAACGCCGACGATCTCTCGCTGCCCGAACCCACTCCGGAGCACTTCCGGTGGTCTCTGCTGAACCATCTGCAGTACACCGTCGGCAAGAGTCCGGAGCACGCCTCGAAGTTCGACTGGCGCATGGCCCTGTCTCACGCGATCCGGGATCGCGCGGTGAACCCCTGGTTCACCTCCACCCGGCGCACCTGGGGTGAGGACCGCAAGCGCGTCTACTATCTCTCGATGGAGTTTCTCATCGGGCGGCTGCTCGAGGACCTGACGATCAACCTCGGGCTGCGCGACGTCGTCGAGGAGGTGCTCGACGGCTTCGGGCTGAGCTTCGCCGACATCGCGGAGGGCGAGCCCGACGCGGCGCTCGGCAACGGCGGCCTCGGCCGGCTCGCCGCCTGCTACCTCGAGTCCATGGCCACCGTCGGGTGCCCCGGCTACGGCTACGGTCTGCGCTACGAGCACGGGCTCTTCCAGCAGAGCTTCGACCACGGGCGCCAGGTCGAGACGCCCGAGAACTGGCTCGCGGAGGGCACGCCCTGGGACTTCACCCGGCCCGAGTCGGCCTATCGCGTGGGCTTCGGCGGGGAGATCTCCGAGGAGGGATTCTGGACCCCGGGCACGCGGGTGCTCGCCGCGGCGCACGATACCCCCGTCGTCGGATACGGCGGCCGCTGGGCCAACACGCTGCGGCTGTGGGCCGCGATGCCCAACGCCGACCTCTTCGACCTCGCCCGCTTCAACGCGGGGGAGTTCGCCGCGGCCTCGGAACCCGAGGCGCTGGCGCGCAGCCTGAGCCGCGTGCTCTACCCGAACGACACCACGGACGGCGGCAAGGAGCTGCGCCTGTCGCAGGAGTACTTCCTCACCTCGGCCTCCGTGCAGGACATCCTGCGCCGCTACCTCGCCGCGCACGACGACCTGAGCCGGTTGCCGGAGTACGTCGCCATCCAGATGAACGATACCCATCCGGCGATCGCCGGCCCGGAGCTGATCCGCCTGCTCGTCGACGAGCACGGCATGGGCTTCGACGCCGCCGTGGACATCGCGACGCCCGTGCTCGGCTACACCAACCACACGCTGCTGCCCGAGGCGCTGGAGCGCTGGACCGTCGGCCTCATGCGCAAGGTGCTGCCGCGCCACCTGCAGATCATCGAGCGCCTCGACCGGCAGTTCGTCGAGCTGCAGGGCGCTCGGCCCGACCCCGTGCGGCTCATCAGCGGCGATCAGGTCAACATGGGCGACCTCGCCTTCGCGACCAGCCACCGGGTGAACGGCGTCTCGGCGCTGCACACCGAGCTGGTGCGGAAGGATCTCTTCCCGGTGCACGACGAGCTCCACCCCGACCGCATCGTCAACGTCACGAACGGTATCACTCCGCGCCGCTGGCTGAAGCTGGCGAACCCGTCGCTGGCCGGCCTCATCACCGACACGATCGGCGCGGGCTGGGAGACCGACCTCGACCGCCTGCGGGGGCTCGAGCCCCACGCCGAGGATCCCGCGTTCCTCGACGCCTTCGGGCGTGCGAAGCACCGGGCGAAGGAGCGCTTCACGGGCTGGCTCGCCGAGGAGCACGGCATCGAGGTGCCGACGCACGCCCTCATCGACGTGCAGGTGAAGCGCCTGCACGAGTACAAGCGCCAGCTGCTGAACATCCTCTGGACCATCGCGCACTGGCAGCGGATCAAGCGGGATCCCGGTGCCGGCTGGGTGCCCCGGGTGAAGATCTTCGGGGGCAAGGCCGCGCCGAGCTACCACACGGCGAAGGACATCATCCGGCTCATCAACGACGTCGCGGAGGTCGTCAACGCCGATCCCGAGACGCGGGATCTGCTGCGCGTCGTGTACCCGCCGAACTACGGCGTGTCCATGGCGGAGAAGCTCATCCCGGCGGCGGACCTGTCCGAGCAGATCTCGACGGCGGGCATGGAGGCGTCGGGCACTGGCAACATGAAGTTCGCTCTCAACGGCGCGCTGACGATCGGCACGCTCGACGGCGCGAACGTCGAGATCCGCGAGCAGGTGGGGGCCGAGAACTTCTTCCTCTTCGGGCTCACCGCCGATGAGGTCGCCGCGCGCCGGGCCGAGCCGGGACACGCCCGGACAGCAATCGAGGGCAGCCAGGCGCTGCGCGATGTGCTCCAGGCCGTCGCAGAGGGCACCTTCAGCCCGGATGAGCCGCACCGCTACGGCGGCCTCGTCGACCTGATGTGGAACAGCGACTGGTTCCTCGTCGCCTCCGACTTCGATGCCTACGACGCGGCGCAGGGGGAGGTGGAGCGCGCGTATCGCGATCCGGCGCGCTGGCAGCGCATGGCGGTGCTCAACGTGGCCCGCATGGGCTTCTTCAGCTCCGACCGCTCGATCCGCGAGTACATGAGCGAGATCTGGGACATCTCGCCGGCGCTGTAGGGCGCGCCCGGTCGTCGCGACGCGCCCGACATTCGCGGCGCGGCGACATTCGCGGCGCTCGGTGCGAGGAATGTCGGCGGTTCGTGGTTGGATGGGATCACCCATGAGACGAAGGAGCACGGATGCCCGATCGCAGCGCACCTGTTCCGATGATCGACGCGGCCGACGCGGCGCTGCTGCTGGCCGGCGAGCATCCGGATCCCTTCTCGGTGCTCGGTCCGACGGCCGACGGCCGCCACGTGGTGGCACTCGTGCCCGGGGCCGAACGGGTGTGGGCCGTCAACGACACCGACGAGGCCGAGCTGGCGCCGCGAGTCGCGGGCGAGCCGATCTTCTGCGGCGAGCTCGTGCCCTTCTACCGCCTGCGCATCGAATGGCCGGGAGGAGCGCTCGAGGAGCGCGAGGATCCCTATCGCTTCGACCCGGTGCTCGGCGAGATCGACGAGTACCTGATCGGGGAGGGGCGCCATCTGCGGCTGTGGGAGGCGCTCGGCGCGCACCTCGTGGTGCACGAGCGCGTGGCCGGCGTGCACTTCGCGGTATGGGCGCCGAACGCGCTGCGCGTGTCGCTCGTCGGCGACTTCAACGCCTGGAACGAGACGGCGCATCCGATGCGGGCGCGCGGTGCCACCGGGGTGTGGGAGATCTTCATCCCCGGCCTCGAGGAGGGCGCGGTCTACAAGTACGACGTGCGCGCGGCAGACGGTGCGCAGCTGCCGCAGAAGGCCGATCCGGTCGGCTTCGGCAGCGAGCATCCGCCGGCCACGGGATCGGTGGTGCGGGCGCTGGGCCGGCACGCCTGGAGCGACCGGGAGTGGCTGGCGCAGCGCGCCGAGACGAGCGGGACCGGCGCGCCGATGAGCGTGTACGAGGTGCATCTCGGATCCTGGCGGCGCGCGGATCCCGCTCCCGGTGCCGGGAGCGCGGTCGGAACCGCGGGCGAGCGGCGCCCGCTCTCCTATCTCGAGCTCGCGACCGAGCTCGTCGAGTACGCGGCCGACCTCGGCTTCACCCACATCGAGGTGCTGCCCGTGAGCGAGCACCCCTTCGACGGCTCCTGGGGCTATCAGCCGATCGGCCTGTTCGCCCCGACGGTGCGCTACGGCACGCCCGAGGAGTTCGCGGCGTTCGTCGACGCGGCACACGCGCGGGGCCTCGGCGTGATCGCCGACTGGGTGCCGGGCCATTTCCCCACCGACCAGCACGGACTCGGGCGCTTCGACGGCACCGCGCTCTACGAGCACCGCGATCCGCGCGAGGGCTTCCACCCCGACTGGAACACGCTGATCTTCAACTACGGCCGCCCCGAGGTGCAGGGCTACCTGGTCTCCAACGCGCTGTACTGGCTGCACGAGTACCACCTCGACGGCCTGCGAGTCGACGCCGTGGCCTCGATGATCTACCGCGACTACTCGCGCCGGGCCGGGGAGTGGATCCCGAACCGCGACGGCGGCCGCGAGAACTACGAGGCGATCGAGTTCCTGCGCCGCGTCAACATCGCAGCGTACGGCGAGCTGCCTGGCGTCGCGATGATCGCGGAGGAGTCCACCACCTTCCCCGGCGTCACCCATCCGGTGCGCGTCGACGACGAGGGGGCCGTCTCGGGCGGCGGCCTCGGCTTCGGGTACAAGTGGAACCTGGGCTGGATGAACGACTCGCTGGCGTACTTCGGCCGCGATCCCGTCTACCGCAAGTACCACCAGGATCAGCTCACCTTCGGCATCACCTACGCCTTCACCGAG
>JASGDX010000283.1:0-7271 GCA_047606985.1 Leucobacter sp.
CACCCTGGCTACTGGGCGGCGAAAGCAAGAATGACCGCCAGCACGACGAACGAGGCCGCGAAGATCCGGTTCATCCACCGCATCACCACCGGCTTGCCGATCACATACTGACGCAGCCACGCCGCGCACAGACCGTAGACCGCGAAGATTGCGACAGTGATCCCCATGAACACCGCCCCCAGCAGCGCCATCCGCACGAACGCGTCTTGCTCGTTCGGGTTGACGAACATCGGCAGGAACATGAAGAAGAACACCGTCAGCTTCGGGTTCAGCAGATTCACCAGCACCGCGCTTCCGACTGTCCGAAGCGCAGTCGGCGCTGCATCCGCCGTCTCGTCGTCAGCGGGCGGTGCGAGCACACCGCTCTGCCGCCAGGTACCCCACCCCATGTAGAGCAGATACGCGACACCGAGCCACTTCACGATTCCGAACGCCACCGGGCTCGCCGCCATCACCGCCGCCGCACCAGAAAGCGCGAGCACCATGTGAGGCACGATCCCCAATGTGCACCCCACCGCCGCGACCAGACCAGCCCGAGCGCCCCTCGACAGCCCCGCGGCAACGGTGAACAACACCCCTGTGCCTGGGGTCGCGGTCACCGCAATCGAGGTCAGCCAGAACTCCCAGGTCACCGCTCCAGTATCCCCACCGCTTGGCATGGGGAAAAGTGCCAATTTTCATCTATTCAGATGCGCCAAGTCTGTCAAGGCTCTTCGGCATCACCCCATGTGCGATGTATACCGTCGGAACGATCCCGCGACATGGATCATGAAGCCCGGCGCGAGCTGAACCGCCGTGAACCGGAACAGCGCGGACGCGCACGATCACAGGCGAGTGCGTTTGCAGAACCTCGCCTGCCTGGACACGATGTTCGGCTCATACCCGCAGACGCCGCGCATGCTGGAGGCCAAGACGGAGCCGCGGCGAACCGGAGAGGCTGGCCTTCGGCTCGCCGCGGCTCCGGCGTCATCGGGCATCTCAACCTTCCTGAGGACGGCGCTCCCCCGACGCGTCGGCCGGCAGGTCGACCCATTCGATGCCTGGATAGCGCTTGAACCAGCTCACCTGGCGCCGCGCGTAGCGACGCGTGAGCGCCTGGGTCTCGGCGATCGCCTCGGCCTCCGTCATCCGTCCCTCGAGCTGCGCGAGCGCTTGGGCATAGCCGATGGCCCGGCTCGCGGTCCTCCCGCGCGTCAATCCGCTCGGGATCAGCGAGCGCACCTCGTCGAGCAGTCCGCCGGCCCACATCGCGTCGACGCGCCGGTCGAGGCGCTCCACCAGCACAGAGCGCTCGCAGCGCACGCCGAGAATGCTCGTGCTCGGCCGCCACAGCCGCGGCTCCTGCGGCAGCTCGACCCGCGCATCGCCGCCGAGCAGCACGACCTCGAGCGCGCGCACGACGCGACGCGGGTTGCGGCCGTCGACGGCGTCGGCGGTGCCCGGGCTCAGCGCGCGCAACCGGTCGAGCAGCGGCTGCACCCCGTCGGCCTGCAGCTCCGCTTCGAGGTGGGCCCGCAGCGCGTCGTCCCTCGGCGGGAAGCGGAAGTCGAAGATCACGCTCGACACGTACAGGCCCGATCCGCCGACCAGGATCACATCGGAGCCGTCAGCGATGAGCCGGTCGATCACCGACCGCGCGAGGGCCTGGTACCAGGCGACCGCGCCCTCCTCGCCCGGGTCGAGCACGTCGAAGAGGTGGTGCGGGATGCCGCGCCGCTCCCCCGGCGGGAGCTTCGCGGTGCCGATGTCCATGCCGCGGTAGAGCTGCATCGCATCGGCGTTGACGATCTCCGCCCTCCGCCCGGAGACCGCGAGCTCCTCGGCGAGGTCGAGCGACAGCGCGGACTTGCCGGTGCCGGTCGCGCCGACGATCGCCCACAGGCGCGGGTCGGGCGCGGCTGCGGGATCGGCCGACGCGGCTGGTCCTCCCACGCTAGCGGGCGGTGAGGGTTCGGATGGTGGGCATGCCCAGCCCCACCGCCTTCGGGGCGTCGCCGGAGGCCGGTGCCGGCACGCCGCAGCTGTCGGTCTGGCGGCGATCCCACGCATCGCCCGCCCGCGTGCGACGCAGCGCGTATGCGGCGGTGTCGTCGGCGATGAGGAAGTGCGGGGCCGCGGAAGTGACCCGCACGGTCACGACATCGCCGGGGCGCGGCTCCTCGGCGTCCCGCGGCACGGCGAAGTGCACGAGGCGGTTGTCCTCGGCGCGGCCCGAGAGCCGCCGGGTCTCCGCGTCCTTCTTGCCCTCCCCGACCGACACGAGCACGTCGACGTCGCGGCCGATCTGCGCCTGGTTCTCCTCGAGGGAGATGCGCTCCTGGAGGGCGAGCAGGCGGTCGTAGCGCTCCTGCACGACCTCCTTGGGGATCTGGTGCTCCATGGTCGCCGCGGGGGTGCCCGGGCGGATCGAGTACTGGAAGGTGAAGGCGCTCGAGAATCGGGACTGCTCGACGACGCGCAGCGTGTCCTCGAAGTCGGCGTCGGTCTCGCCGGGGAAGCCGACGATGATGTCGGTGGTGATGGCGGCGTTCGGGATCCGCTCGCGCACGGCGTCGAGGATGCCGAGGAACCGCTTCGAGCGGTACGACCGGCGCATCGCCTTGAGCACGGCGTCGGAGCCCGACTGCAACGGCATGTGCAGCTGCGGCATGACGTTGGGGGTCTCGGCCATCGCCGCGATCACGTCGTCGGTGAAGGCCGCGGGGTGCGGGCTCGTGAAGCGCACGCGCTCGAGGCCCTCGATCTCGCCCATGGCGCGCAGCAGCTTCCCGAAGGCCTGCCGGTCGCCGAACTCGACGCCGTAGGTGTTGACGTTCTGGCCCAGCAGGGTGACCTCGATGGCGCCGTCGTCGACGAGGGCCTGCACCTCGGCGAGCACGTCGCCCGGGCGCCGGTCCTTCTCCTTGCCGCGCAGGGAGGGCACGATGCAGAAGGTGCAGGTGTTGTTGCAGCCCACCGAGATCGACACCCAGCCGCTCGAGGCCGAGTCGCGCTTCGTGGGCAGCGTCGAGGGGAAGACCTCGAGCGCCTCGAGGATCTCCACCTGGGCCTCGGCGTTGTGGCGAGCCCGCTCGAGCAGCTGCGGCAGGGAGCCCATGTTGTGGGTGCCGAAGACCACGTCGACCCACGGCGCCTTCTCCACGATGACGCCCTGGTCCTTCTGGGCGAGGCAGCCGCCGACGGCGATCTGCATGCCCTCGCGCTGGCGCTTGACGCCGGCGAGGTGGCCGAGGTTGCCGTAGAGGCGGTTGGCGGCGTTCTCGCGCACGGCGCAGGTGTTGATGACGACGACATCGGCCTGCTCGGGATCGTCGGCCGGCACGTAGCCGGCCGCTTCGAGCGAGCCCGACATGCGCTCGGAGTCGTGCACGTTCATCTGGCAGCCGAGCGTGCGCACGGTGTAGCTGCGGGGGCTGCCATCAGGTCGGAGCGCGGCGGGCGACGGCGCGATCGCCGTCGCGGTCGAAGCGGGAGCTGCGGTGGCGAGACTCATGCGCTCCAGTTTACCGGCGCGAAGCCGGGGCGCTCCGCGCCCCGCGATGCTCGGCGGAAGCGCTTCGCACCCGGGCCGTGCTCAGCGGAAGCGGACTCCGCCGCCTTGCCCGGACCCCGAAGCGCCGTCGAGCGCTTCCCGGGCGGCGCGCATCGCCGGTTCGCCCGACCAGCCTCGGCGCGCGAGGAAGCCCAGCAGTCGGCGTTCGGCGGTCTGCCGGTCGAGTGCGATGAGCCTGCGCGCTCGGTCGCGAGCCGCGTCGCGCAGCAGCGCGAACTCCTCGTCGGCGTCGAGCTCGCCCAGCGCTTCCTCGATCGCGGCGTCCGGCAGCTTGCGCTCGCGCAGCTTGACGCGGATCTGCGCCCGGCTGGCGCGCTTGCTCCCGCGCAGCTTCTCGGCGATCGCTCTGGCGAGCCCGGGATCGTCGAGATAGCAGCTGTGCTCGAACTCCGCGATGACGTTCTCCACCTCGTGCGGGTCGTGGTCGAGTCGCAGCAGTTCCTCGCGCAGTTCCCCGCTGGAGCGGGCTCGCCGAGCCAGGATGCGCACCCCGTCCTCGCTCGCCGAGGAGCGCTCCTCGCACGACTCCGCCTCGGCGGCCGGATCCTCCGTTCGCTCGACGACCGGAGCCCCCATACGCTCGGCGGCCGGAGCCCCCCAGCCACGCGACTGGGGCAGCCTCCGGCGCAGCTCGATCACCTCCGCGAGATCCGTCCGGTTCTCGACCGGCGCCGAGGGCCGGTCCTCGGACGCCGGCAGGAAGCGAACCGCCACGGCGCTACGCGCTCGCCCGCTCGGCGGCGGCGATCCCGACTGGGCCGGCCTCGGCCGGCGCCTCCGCCTCGGCCGCGGGCTCTTCCCCTCGCCCGTTCACGCCGAGCTTGGTGAGGATCTTCTCCTCGATCTCGGCGGCGATATCGGGGTTGTTGATCAGGAAGCGACGCGCGTTCTCCATGCCCTGACCGAGCTGATCGCCGTCGTAGGTGAACCAGGCGCCGCTCTTCTTGATGAGCCCCTGCTCCACGCCGTAGTCGATGAGCGACCCCTCGCGCGAGATGCCGATGCCGTAGAGGATGTCGAACTCGGCCTGCTTGAACGGCGGGGCCATCTTGTTCTTCACGACCTTGACGCGGGTGCGGTTGCCCACCGCGTCCGCTCCGTCTTTCAGCGTCTGGATGCGACGGATGTCGAGGCGCACGGAGGCGTAGAACTTGAGCGCCTTGCCACCCGAGGTCGTCTCGGGGCTGCCGAAGAAGACGCCGACCTTCTCGCGCAGCTGGTTGATGAAGATGCAGGTGGTCTTGGTGGCGTTGAGGCTGCCCGTGATCTTGCGCAGCGCCTGCGACATGAGGCGGGCCTGCAGGCCGACGTGGCTGTCGCCCATCTCGCCGTCGATCTCGGCCTTGGGCACGAGCGCCGCGACGGAGTCGATGACCACCAGGTCGACCGATCCCGAGCGGATGAGCATGTCGGCGATCTCGAGCGCCTGCTCGCCCGTGTCGGGCTGGGCCACGAGCAGCGCGTCGATGTCGACGCCCAGCTTCTTCGCGTACTCGGGGTCGAGGGCGTGCTCGGCGTCGATGAACGCGGCGATGCCCCCGGCGCGCTGCGCGTTCGCGATCGCGTGCAGCGTGAGCGTGGTCTTGCCCGACGACTCGGGGCCGTAGATCTCGATGATGCGCCCGCGCGGCAGGCCGCCGATGCCGAGGGCCACGTCGAGGGCGACCGAACCGGTAGGGATCACCTCGACGGGCGCGCGCTCGACGCTGCCCATGCGCATGATCGCGCCCTTGCCGAAGTTCTTGTCGATCTGCGCGAGCGCGGCTTCGAGCGCCTTCTCGCGATCCTTGGGTGCTGCCATGATCCTGATTCCTTCGTACGCGCGGCATCGCCGCTGGGTTGCTGCCTACCGACTGTCTTGACCTCGGAGCGAGGCAGACAAGGCACTGGTGAACGGTTGCTTCACACCCTAGGAGCAACCACCGACACTGACGGGCGCCGAGGCGGATCTGTGGATGAAAGAGCGAAATCGCTCACCTGTGGACGAAGATAGCAGCATTCGAACACATCTTCGAAGACTCGACGGTGTGTTGCGGAATCGGGGCCCCGGTTCCCGCCGAGCGCGGTCGAAGACGCTGATCAGCCCCGGGGGTCGCGCAGCCCGCGCCCGTGGCGTCGCGCCTCGGGCACATCCAGATCGACGCAGAGCGCATCCCACACGACGCGCGCGGCGACCCCGCGCTCGAGGGCCTCATCGGGGGTGGCGTCCAGAGCCGCGAGCCAGTGGTCCCGCAGCAGCACCCCCGCGTACTCGGCGCCGAACTCGTCGGCGCACGCGCGCCGGAACTCGCTCAGCTTCACGAAGCCGCCCCGCTCTCCGGCGCGCAGCGCGCGGAAACCCCCGTGAACGGCGAAGCGCCCGCTCCCCGGAGGGAGGGGCGCTCGAATCGCGCACGTGCCGTCGGATCGTCGGCGCGGAAGCCTGTCCGGCGCACCGGACTACGACACCAGCTCGGGCGCGTAGTCCGACACCAGATCGGCGGGAACCGTGTCGGGAACGCGGTCCGAGAGAGGGATCGACAGCCCCTCGACCACCGCGAGACGCTCGCTGACCTCGCCCATGATCACCGAGAGCGGGGTGTCGAGCGCATCGGCAACGGCGGCGAGGATCTCGCTCGAGGCCTCCTTCTGGCCGCGCTCGACCTCGCTCAGGTACCCGAGAGCAACACTCGCCTCTCCGGCGACCTGACGCAGCGTGCGACCCTTCTGCAGCCGGAAGTCGCGCAGCACGTCGCCGATCTCCTGACGCATCAGCACCATGTGGGCCTCCTTCACTCACACGACCGGGGTCGTGCCTCCACCATACCCGCTGACGAGCGGGATTGCCGCTGCGGGAACACCGTTCCAGTCTGATCGGTGTCACTGGGAATAACCCCGAGGCTAGCGGGTCTATTCCTGAAACTTCTCTGAACTTGAGCGGAGTTGACTCAGATTTCAGGGAATTCGCCGGATTTCCGGATCTCCGAGACCACGAGGTCGAGCGCCGAGCGCACCGTGGCCTCGCGGATCTCGCGGCGATCCCCCTCCAACTGCAGCAGCCGCGCCCGCCTCCGATCACCGATGCTGACCGCGATCCAGACCGTTCCAGCCGGCTGACCGGTCTGCGGATCGGGATCGGGGCCGGCGACCCCCGTCGTCGCGATGCCGAGATCGGCGGGGCGTGCAGGGGCTTCGGGATCCCGCGGCACCGCGCATGCCGCCCGCACGCCCGAGGCCATCTGCAGGGCGATCTCCTCGTCGACCGGGCCGCGGCGGCGCAGAAGTTCGGAATCGACGCCGAGCAGCGAGCGCTTCAGCGCGGTGTCGTAGGCGACGACTCCCCCGGAGAAGGCGCGGGAGGCGCCCGGGATCGACACCAGAGCGTCGGCGAGCAGGCCCCCGGTGAGCGATTCGGCGACGGCGATGAGCAGTCCGCGGGCGGCGGCCCACTCGATGACGGCGGCCGCATCGCTCGGGGTGCTGCCTTCCGCCGCGGCGGGCGGCGAGGTATCGGGAGCAGGTGTCATCGCGCCGTTCCCCGGTTGCGGGCGAAGGCGATGACGTAGTCGATGCCGCTGAGGAGGGTGAGCGCGACGGCGATGGTCATCGTCACCCCGTTCGCCCAGAGGGCGACCGGGGCCGCCGCGCCGAGCACGCTCGCGAGCGGCAGCAGCGCCAGCGTGATCGCCACCGACTGCGCCACCGTCTTCAGCTTGCCCATCCAGGCCGCAGCGACCAC
>JASGDX010000284.1:0-7085 GCA_047606985.1 Leucobacter sp.
CGAGCACCGCGAGCTGCTCGGCGCCCGCTTCGCCCGCGCCGCCGGCGAGGCCGCTCGGCACGGCTCCCCTGCGCTCCAGCTCGGCGTCGAGTCTCGAGAGCATCTCGGTGCGCTCGCCGTGGAAGGCGCTCGTCGCGATGTCGGGATCGCCGAACGCCCAGATCGCGCTGCCCGCGGCGGCGCAGGCGGCGAGCAGGGCGAGCTCGCCCTCGCCGAGCTCCTGCGCGTCGTCGACGAGGATCAGCCGGGGCAGCCGGAAGCCGCCGCGCGACGGCGCAGCGCCCTCCGATGTCGCGGAGGCGCCGGCTGCAACGACCGCGCCCTCGGCTCGCACGGCCTCGGCCGCGGCGCGCAGCAGCGCGCTCGAGCTCAGCTCGCCGGCCCGCTTCCGGGCGACGACCTCGGCGACGGCCGAGACGAGGTCGAGCCCGTCGCACCAGCGGTCGAGCAGCGCCGCATCGGGCAGGCGCGTGAACGCCTCGTCGCCGGCCGACTCGCGCAGCCCGCGCAGCGTGGCCGCCAGCCCGGGCGCGTCGAGGTCGAAGTCGTCGATGATGCGCCAGAGCTCGCGCAGCTCGGCGCGGAACGCCGGGGTGCGCAGCACCTCCTGCGGCAGATCGGCGATGCCCGGCGCGGATCCCGCGCTCTCTCCCGACGCACCGGCCGCCCCCGACAACCCCGCCTCGACCACCGCGGCGATCTCCTCGTCCTGCGCCGTGCCGCTCAGCAGCCGCGGGGCGTCGCGCCCTGCGAGCGCTGCGGCTCGCGCGAGCACCGCGAAGCCGAGCGAGGCCGGGGTGCGCACCGGGGTGCCGCCGATCGCGCGACCGGCTCGCCTCTCGACCGCAGCCCGCAGCCCGGCGGCCACGAGGCGGCTCGGCGCGAGCGCGAGCACGTCCTCCTCGATCCACCCCGGCCGCTCGAGCGCGCGCGCGTACGCCTCCACCAGCACGAGAGTCTTTCCCGTGCCCGGCGCGCCCAGGACGCGCGCGTGGCGCGCCGGATCGAGCGCCAGCGCGCGCGCCTGCGAGGGGTCCAATCGGGTCATGAGATCAGGCTAGCGACACCCGCCGACACGGACGCGCCGACCGGCGCCTCGACTCGCCGATCGCGCCACGATCCGAACCACAGCCCGCCGGAGCCGCCGCTGCGCCGAGGGCGAACGCGGGCCCCGATCGCAGCACCGGCCCGGCTCCCGCCCCTAGACTCGAAGGCAGTTGCAGACAGTCTGCCGGCGGCACCCGCCGCCGCATCCGAGGAGGCATCCCGTGGAAGTTCGCATCGGCATCAAGCACTCGCCCCGCGAGCTGGCGTTCGAGACCGAGTCGACGGCCGACGAGCTGCGCGCCCGCATCGAGGACGCGGTCGCGAACGAGGCGTCGCTCGTCGCGCTCTCCGATACGAAGGGCCGCCAGTACCTCGTCGACACCGACTCGATCGCCTACGTCGAGCTCGGCGGCGAGAGCGGCCGCAAGGTCGGCTTCATCAGCTGACTCTCCGGTCGCGGCCCGGTTCCGAGGGATTCGGGATCCGGCCGCCGCTAACTCGCGCCCCTCAGTGGCTGAGGGCGCGCAGCTCGTCGCGCACGGCGTCGAGCAGCCGCTCCGCCACCTCGCGCTTCGACCCCGAAGCCTCGCAGGCCACGCGCCCGTCGGCGTCGAGCACGTGCAGCGCGTTCTCCGCGCTCTCGAAGCCCTCGTGCCACCCCACGGCGTTCACGGCGAGCAGGTCGACGCCCTTGCGCGCCAGCTTGCGACGGCCGCGCTCCAGCAGTTCGTCGACGGCGTCCGGACCGGCTGCGCCCGCGACCGTCTCGGCGGCGAAGCCCACGATCACCTGACCCGGTCGCCGCTCCCCCACGAGCCCCACGAGGATGTCGGGGTTCTCCACCAGCGTCAGCGTGGGCGCCCGCCCCGGGGAGTCCTCCTTGCGGATCTTGTGGTCGGCAACCTCGGCCGCGCGGTAGTCGGCCACGGCCGCGGCCATGATCACCGCCTCGGCGCCGCTCGCCGCCGCGTGCGCCGCCGACTCCAGCTCGGCCGCCGTGCCCACCGGCACCACGCGCACGCCTGCGCGATCCCGCACCTCGGCCAGCACCGCCTCATCGATGTTGGCCGCGAGCAGCACCACCTTCGCACCGCGGTCCGCCGCCGCCGCGGCCACCGCGACGCCCTGTCGGCCGCTGGAGCGGTTGCCGAGGTAGCGCACGGGGTCGATCGGCTCGCGGGTGCCGCCCGCGGTCACGAGCACGCGCACGCCCTCGAAGTCCTGCGGCCGGGTCGGGGCGGCGGGCGCCACGGGCGCCATGGGATCGGCGGGCGCCGCCGACATCGCCCGCGTGGCGTCGTCGAGCCCGTCGTCGAGCCCCTCGTCGAATCCCTCGGCCGCGCCGGGGAAGCCGGGATCGGCATCGGCCGAGGCGCCGACGGCTGCGGGATCGGCGAGGCCCCCCGGATCCGGGGCCCCGCCCGGATCCACCGTCTCAGCGCCGCTCCGGCCCGCGAGCAGCCGCCGCGCCCGCTCGGCGATCTGCTCGGGCTCGCTCATGCGCCCGGGCCCGCTGTCGTCGCCCGTGAGCCGGCCGCTCTCGGGCCCCACGAACTCGACGCCGCGCGAGCGCAGGATCGCCACGTTGTCCTGGGTGGAGGGGTGCTGCCACATCTCGGTGTGCATCGCGGGGGCGACGAGCACGGGCGCGCGGGTGGCGAGCAGCGTGGTGCCGAGCAGGTCGTCTGCGAGGCCCGCCGTCATGCGCGCGATGCTGTTGGCCGTGGCCGGCGCCACGATCACGAGGTCGGCGCGCTGCCCGAGGGCGACGTGCCGCACCTCCGGCACGTCCTCGTGCACGGAGGTGGTCACCGGGTTCCGGCTGATCGCCTCCCACGTCGGCCTGCCCACGAAGCGCAGCGCGTCGTCGGTGGGCACGACGTGCACCTCGTGCCCCTCTTCCACGAGCAGGCGCGCCAGCGCGACGGCCTTGTAGGCGGCGATGCCGCCGGTCACTCCCAGCACGATGTTCATGCGTTCATCTTGCCACGGGCCGGATGCGCGGCCCAGGCGCGTCATGCGCCCCGCGGCGGGCGGGCGACGGCTCAGCCCGCCCGCACCAGCTCGACCGCGACCTCCATGTGGTCGGTGTGCGGGAACATGTCGAACACCCGCGCCTCGCGCACCGCGTACGACGGCATGGCCGCCAGGTCGCGCGCGAGACTGACGGGGTTGCAGCTCGAGTAGATCACGTGCCGCACCCGCGACCGCTCGAGCCAGGCGCACAGCTCGGGGCCGATGCCGCGGCGCGGCGGATTCACGATGACGGTGCCGGGCAGCGCTGCGGGATCGGCGGCGAGCGCGAACGCCGTAGCGTCGGCCGCCTCGAAGCGCGCGTCGATCCCGGCCTCGCGCGCGCTGCGCCTGGCGGAGCGCACGGCCGCCTCGCTGATCTCCACGCCCAGCACCTCGCACCGACGGGAGCCGGCGCAGCGCTCATCGTCCCGGCTTCCGCGCGCACCGCCGGCCCGCTCCCCCAGCGCAGCGGCAACCTGCAGCGCGAAGCCGCCGACGCCGCAGTACAGATCCCACAGCGACACGGGATCCTCCCGCACCGCCCAGGCCGCGGCCTGCGCGTACAGCTCGCGCGCCACCGCGGTGTTCGTCTGGAAGAAGCTCTGCGGCAGCAGGTGCAGCGGCACGGCGCCCGGCCGCCCCGCCGCGCACGCCCCGGCGGCGCCCGCGGATCCCGCATCGCCCATGCGCATCGTCAGCGACGACCCGAGCAGCAGCTCCTCCCGCTCCCCCTCGAGCACGGCCCTGTGCTCGGGCAGCAGATTGACCGAGATCACGACGGCGTTCGGGATCGCGCGGCGCAGTGCGGGAAGGCCGGCGCGCAGCGCCGACAGGCCCCGCTCGCCGCGGGTCACGAAGCGCAGCATCAGCTCGCCGTCCGGCGACTCGGTGACGTGCACGAACTTCAGCTCGCCGCGCCGTCGCGGCACGTCGTAGGGCGGCAGCCCGGTGCGCTCGACGAACGAGGCGATGCGCGGGATCGCGCGGCGGATGCCGGGCGACTGGATGAGGCAGTCGCGCAGGTCGACGCCGCGGCCGTCGGGACCGAGGATGCCGAGCGTCACCGCGCCCGGCCGGCCCCCGACCACGAGCTTCGCCTTGTTGCGGAAATCGCGCACCCCGCCGGGCGCGCTCGGCAGCCACGCGGACTCGGGCACGGAGGTCAGCAGCTCGCGGCAGCGCTGCTCCTTGGCGCGCAGCTGCGCCGCATACGGGGTCTCGATGAGCGCGCAGCTGCGGCAGCGCCCCGCCTCGAAGTAGTCGCAGTGCGGCGGCGGGGCATCGGCCGCGCCCGTCGACGGGGTCAGGGGTCGACCCCGCGTCATGCGACGAGGCCGAGGCCCGGCAAGCCGCTGCAGGCGAGGCGGAGCCTCGCGCGGCGACGGCGCTGGCTGCGCCCTCGCAGCCAGGAGCGCGGACCAGTCGGAATCATGCGGTCAGGCCCAGACCGTCCATGCGTCGGATGTGGTCGGCGATGAGCTCGGTGAACACCGGTTCGACCTCGTCGGCGTCGAAGGCGCGGTGCTCGCTGAGCAGCAGCACCGCGCGCGAGACGAGCAGCGTGTCGCCCACGAGGCGGCGCCCCCACAGCGCGAGCCAGCTCGACAGCCCCTCGTCGTCGGCGAGGGCGTCGGCCAGCAGCTCCTTGACCTCGGGCCTGCCGCTGTCGTTGCCGAGGATCTCGATGGCCTCGGCCCGGTATCCGTCGCGGATGCCGCTCGCGAGGCTGGCGAAGAAGTCGTCGAAGAGGCCGCCGACGAGATAGAGCGACAGCACGTGCTGATGCCAGTCGGCGGCGTCGATGCGCTCCACGTACTGGTCGATCATGCGCGAGTACGGCTCCATGACGACGTGCGGCTCCTCGCCGCGGCGGCGGATCTCGTCGGCGAGCCGCTGATGCTTCGCGAGGGTCAGCCCGGCGACCCGCGCCAGCACCTCCTTCGCCTCGAGCGTGGGGGCGCCGGACACGGCGCGGGTGGCGGCCTCGTACAGCTCGAGCTGCAGGTAGGCGGTCAGACCGAGGAACGGCAGCATGCCGGGGGCGAACTCCGAGAGCTCGACGCGCTCGGCGTCGCCGACTTCGCCGCGAGAGCGCAGCCTGCGCGCTGGGGCGCTCTTCTTGCGCAGCCCACGGATCCACTCGAACACCCTGACAGCTTACCGCCGACCGCATGCCGCGATCGTGTCGCGCCCGGCCCGCGCTGGAATAGACTGGTCCCCGTACGTATTGACCGCGGGAGACATCGGATCCCCCGCCGCTGCGCCCCCGTGATTGCGCGCGCAGCACCCACACGCCGCTCAGGCGCAGAATAGGACGCAACGTGACGACTTTCCTCGAACTCGGGGTCGACCAGGACATGGTCGACTCGCTCGCCGACCAGGGCATCATCGAGGCCTTCCCCATCCAGGAGCAGACGATCCCCCTCGCCCTCACCGGGCAGGACATCATCGGCCAGGCCAAGACCGGCACCGGCAAGACCTTCGGCTTCGGCCTGCCGCTGCTGCAGCGGGTGGGGGCTGATCCCGAGCCCGGCGTGCAGGCGCTCGTCGTGGTGCCGACCCGCGAGCTGTGCGTGCAGGTGTACGAGGATCTCGAGCTGGCCGCGAAGAACCGCGCCGCGACCGTCGTGCCGATCTACGGCGGCAAGGCCTACGAGGGCCAGATCGAGCAGCTGAAGGCGGGCGCGCAGATCGTGGTCGGCACGCCGGGCCGCCTCCTCGATCTCGCGAGCCAGCGCCTGCTCGACCTCGGCAATGTGCGCGAGATGGTGCTCGACGAGGCCGACAAGATGCTCGACCTCGGCTTCCTCGCCGACATCGAGAAGCTGTTCGCGAAGACCCCGCCGAGCCGCCACACCATGCTGTTCTCGGCCACCATGCCGGGCACGATCGTCACGCTCGCGCGCCGCTTCATGTCGAAGCCGATCCACATCCGCGCCACCGATCCCGACGAGGGCGCGGCGCAGGCGAACATCGAGCACATCGTCTACCGCGCGCACTCGCTCGACAAGGACGAGGTGATCGGCCGCATCCTGCAGGCCGAGGGCCGCGGCAAGACCGTCGTCTTCATGCGCACCAAGCGCGCTGCGGCGAAGCTGCAGGAGGAGCTGGTGGATCGCGGCTTCAACGCCGCCTCGGTGCACGGCGATCTCAATCAGGATCAGCGCGAGCGCGCCATGGCGGCGTTCAAGGCGGGCAAGAAGGACATCCTCATCGCCACCGACGTGGCCGCGCGCGGCATCGACGTCGACGACGTGACGCACGTCATCAACCACACCGTTCCCGACGACGAGAAGACCTACCTGCACCGCGTGGGCCGCACGGGCCGCGCCGGCCGCACCGGCATCGCGGTCACCTTCGTCGACTGGGACGATCTGCACAAGTGGGCGCTCATCAACAACGCGCTCGACTTCGGGGTGCCCGAGCCCGTCGAGACCTACTCCTCGTCGCCGCATCTCTTCGCCGACCTCAAGATCCCGGAGGGGTCGAAGGGGCGCCTCAAGGCGACCCCGGTGAAGGAGCGCGCGCCGCGCGGGGGCTCCGATGGCCCGGGATCGCGAGACGGCTCGGGATCGCGAGAGGGTTCGGGATCCCGCACCCGCACCCGCCGCCGCACCCGCGACGACAACCCGCGCGGCCGCGGCCGCGGCGAGGCGCACTCGCACGAGCACCACGGCCACGATCAGGAGGGCGGCGGGGAGCCCGGCGCTCCGCTGCTGCAGGAGACGGGCGAGGGATCGGCGCCGCGCCGCCGTCGCCGCCGTCGCAGGGGCGGCTCGGGGTCGGCCGGCGCTCCGTCCGAGGCGACGCCCGAGGCCTGACCGGCCGCGCTTCCGCCGGGCTCATCCGAAATCGGGGACGAATATGGTCATCTCCCGCGCGAGAAAGGGCCATATTCGTCCCCGATTCGGCGTATGCGGGAGGCGCAGAAGAGCCTGCGCGTTCGTCGTCACGCCCCGCTGACGCACGCGCAGGCTCTTCTGCGCCTCCCGCATACGCCGAATCGGGGACGAATATGGCCC
>JASGDX010000285.1:0-11563 GCA_047606985.1 Leucobacter sp.
CGACTTCGACATCGAGATCATGGCGCAGCTGCAGACGGACGGCCGGCTCACCTTCGGCGAGCTCGCACGGCGCACGGGCCGTTCCGCGTCGGCATGCCGGGCGCGGGTGCTGCGGCTGCTCGACTCCGGGATCATGCGGATCGGTGCGGTGCGCAGCCGTCGCAGTGCGACGGCCTCCGTGCTGGCGGGCGTCGGCATCATGTTCACCGGCGACGCCGACGATCTGGTCTCGGCGGAGGAGCTCGTCCTCGGCATCCCGACGATCGAGTTCGCCGCGCGCACGCTGGGGCGCTACGGTCTCATCGCGACGATCGCGGCTCGCTCGCTCGCCGACTACACCGAGATCGTACGACGGATCCGCGGGCATCAGGGCGTGCGTCTCGTCGAGACCTGGATCCACGCCTTCGTCTGGCTCGAGCGCTACGAGTGGAGTCTCGACCGATTGGCGCGCAACCGAGACGCGTGAGGACCGCCGGGCGGCGCCACTGCGCCGGGCGAGTCGCAGGATCCGCATCGCCGACCCCGCGCACGCGGCCGGCCGGCTCGCGCGCCTCGTGAACGACGTGCTGCCGGCGCAGCCGCAGGCGTTGCCGTCCTGACACGCCGCACCCCCTATCCGCGCACGGCCTTGGCTGCGGCCCGGCCGGCGGCGCGGCCGGAGAACAGGCAGCCGCCCAGGAACGTGCCCTCGAGCGCGTTGGCGCCGTGCACGCCGCCCCCGCCGAAGCCGGCGGCCTCGCCGGCGGCGTACAGGCCCGGGATCGGCGCGCCGTCGGCTCCGAGCGCCCGCGAATCCAGATCGGTCTGGATGCCGCCGAGGGTCTTGCGGGTCAGCACGTGCAGCTGCACGGCGATCAGCGGGCCGGCTGCGGGATCCAGCAGCCGGTGCGGAGCGGTGGTGCGGGTGAGCCGGTCGCCGAGGTAGCGGCGCGAGTTGCGGATGCTCATCACCTGCGCGTCCTTCGAGAACGGATTGCGGATCTCGGCGTCGCGATCCCGGATCACCCGTTCGACGGCATCGGCCGAGAGCAGCGGCTCGTCCGTCAGCGCGTTCATCCGCTCCACGAGCTCCGGCACGCCGCTCGCGCTGACGAAGTCGGCGCCGCGGTCGATGAAGGCCTGCACCGGTCCCGGCGCGCCGCGGCCGACGCGGGTCTTGATGAGCAGCTTGCGGTCTCGGCCCGTGATGTCGGGGTTCTGCTCGGATCCCGACAGCGCGAACTCCTTCGCGGCCATGCGGCTCGTCACGATGAACCACGAGTGGTCGTGCGCGGCGAGGCCCGGCCGGGTGCGCAGCATCCGCAGCGTGCCGAGCGTGTCGTGGCCGGGCAGCCCCGGCGGCGGCAGGCGCCGGCCCAGCGCGTCGAGCCACAGCGGCGAGGGGCCGGGCAGGATCCGGATCGCGTGCCCCGGCCACACGGGATTCCAGTTGCGCACGCCTTCCGTGTAGTGCCACATGCGGTCGCGGTTGACGAGCCGCGCGCCCGCCTCCTCCGCGATCCCGAGCATGCGGCCGTCGACGTAGGCCGGCACGCCCTTCGCCATGCGGCTCGGAGGCGTGCCGAGGCGCTCCGGCCAGAAGCGCCGCACCAGCTCGTGGTCGCCGCCGATCCCGCCGCTCGCCACGATCACGGCCCCCGCGCGCAGCTCGAAGTCTCCGACGACCTCGCGCGAGGAGACCGCGCCGCGCGCGTTGCGGTCGGCGGCGAGCACGCTGCCGCGCACCCCGACCGCGCGGCCGTCCTCGACCACGATCCCGTCGCAGCGGTGCCGGTGCAGGATGCGCGTGCGTCCCTCGGCCTCGGCCTGGCGCACGTCGGCGATGAAGGGCCCTGCCACACCCGTGCCGGTGCCCCACGGGATGTGGAAGCGGGGCACCGAGTTGCCGTGCCCGCCCGCGGTGAGGTCGCCGCGCTCGGCCCAGCCCACCACGGGCGTCAGCTCGATGCCGGCCTCGCGGATCCACGTCCGCTTCTCGCCCGCCGCGAACTCGACGTAGGCGCGGCCCCAGCGCGCGGCCCACTCGTCCTCGGGATGCTCGCCGTCGAGGCGGTCCCACTGCGCGCTGCCGCGCCAGTCCTGCCACGCCAGCTCGAACGAGTCGCGCACGCGCATGCGGCGCTGCTCGGGCGAGTCGACCAGGAACAGCCCGCCGAACGACCACCAGGCCTGGCCGCCCAGATCCTGCGGCCCCTCCTGGTCGATGACGATCGTGCGCAGCCCGGCGCGGCGGGTCTCGCGCGCGGCGACGAGGCCGGAGAGCCCGGCCCCCACGATGATGACGTCGGCGTCCATGCCCCCATTCTGCCCCGGCTCGCCCGGCCGCGCATCCGGGGCTGCCGTCCGGGGACGAGGACGAGGCGGGTCGGGATCAGGCCCCGGTCGCGCCCTCCGCGTGCCCGTCGGCCGACTCCTGGCCCGTGAGCGCGCGGATCGCGGACATGATGCGCTCGGTGGCCTCGCGCCGCGCGCGGCCGCGGGGCAGCCCCGCGAGATCGTCGAGCTGGATCGGAGCGCCGAAGCGCATCTCGACCCTCGGCGCCTTTCCGGTGCGCGGATCCCGCAGCCGGCGGTTCGTGCCGATGAGCCCCACCGGCACGACGGCCGCCCCCGTCTCGAGCGCCATCCACGCCGCCCCGCCGCGTCCGCGGTAGAGCCGCCCGTCGCGCGAGCGGCTGCCCTCGGGGAAGACCGCGAACACGTTGCCGGCTGCCAGCACCTCGCACCCGGCGTCGAGGGCGGCCTGCGCCGACGACGACGCGGAGCGGTGCACCGGGATCGCCCCGATCCGCCGGAAGAACCAGCCGCCGATGCGAGACTCGAAGAGCGACGCCTTCGCCAGGAACTGCACCTTGCGCGGCGAGAACGACGGGATCAGGATCGTGTCGAGACCCGACAGGTGGTTGCTGACGAGCAGCACCGCGCCCGTCGCCGGCACGTGCTCCCTGCCGACGACCCGCGGCCGGAGGCGCAGCCGCAGCAGCGGGCGCAGCACGGCCCGCCCGATGAAGAACACGGGGCCGGGCCGGGGCGGGGCGGTGGCTGCGCTCATGAGGCTCATCGGAATCTCGTGATGGCGCCCTCGCGGGGTCAGCTGAGCTCGTACTGCCGCGCCTGCCCGCGCACGCCGGCGAAGCGGAACGGCCCGGTGGTGACCCGGGGGGTCTCGGTGTCGACGGAGCTGGGCGAGGCGCTCGAGTGCAGCTCGCGGTAGGCGGCCACCGCGAGCGGCACGCGCGAGTCGAGCGCTGCCGAGACCCGGCCGGGGCGCACCCGGTCGGCGTAGCCGGGCTGCACGATGCCGGTGAAGAACTCGCTCACGCTGCCCGAGCCGTAGCTGAACATGCCGATGCGGCGCCCGGCGAGGTCGGCGTCGTGGTCGAGCAGGGCCGCGAGCCCGGCGAACAGCGAGGCCGTGTAGGTGTTGCCGAGACGGCGGTTGTAGATCGAGCCGGTGAAGAGACCGGTGTCGCGCGCCCCGCCCGCGGCGGCCTGCTCCGCCTCGGTCAGCGCGGCGCTCAGATCGGATCCCGTGTACTCCGCGAGGCGCTGCTGGCCCTTCTTCGCCATCTTGGTGAAGGGCTGGTGGTAGAGGATGCGGTCGATGTCGGCGATGCCGGGGCCGCCCTGCGCCTGCAGGTCGTCCCACGAGCCGGTGAGGGCGTCGAGGTAGGCCGACATCGACAGCGCGCCGTCGACCACGGCGGTCGAGGAGTCGTTGGGGCGCCAGAAGTCGTCGACGTCGTCGGTGTAGAGGCCGGCGGCCGGCTCGATCTCGACGAGAGCGGGATCGGCGCTCACCAGCAGCGCCACGGCGCCCGCGCCCTGTGTGGGCTCTCCGGGGGAGTCGAGCGCGTAGCGCGCCACGTCGCTCGAGATGACGAGCACCCGCTCGCCGGGGAAGCGGCTGACGATGCCGATCGCCGCCTGCAGGGCGGCGGTGCCGCCGTAGCAGGCCTGCTTGAACTCGGTGACGCGCACGCTGCTGGGCAGGCCGAGCAGACGGCGGGCCGAGACGCCCGCGGCCTTCGACTGGTCGACGCCCGACTCGGTGGCGAACAGCAGCGTGCGGATGCCCTCGATGCCGTTGCGCTCGATGATCGGCAGCGCGGCCGCGGCGCCCATGGTGATGATGTCCTCGTCGGGCGCGGGGAAGCTCATCTGATCCTGCCCGAGGCCGAGGTGGTACTTGGCGGGGTCGGTGCCGTTCGCCTCTGCGAGCGTCGTCAGGTCGACCACGTGGTGCGCGGTCGCGAGTTCGAGGTCGTGAATGCCGATCGAGGTCATGCGCTCGGCTGCTCCTTCCGCTCCATGAGCAGGTGAGTCGCCATGAGCTCACCGGGGTTGGTCTGGGCTGCGAGGAGCGACAGCTCTCCGCAGAGCACGGTGGCGGCCATGAGAGCCGCCAGGCGTCGGGCGTTCGCGCCGGGTTCCCGTTCCTCCCGGCAGCCGAGGCGCTCGAGGTTGGCGTTCACGTGGGCGAGGTGCTTCCCGTTGCCCACTGTACCGACGATCAGATGCGGCAGGGTGCATGAGAAGTACAGACCCTCCTCGCGCTCCTCGGCGTAGGTGATGCCCTGAGACCCCTCGACGATGTTGGCGGCGTCCTGTCCGGTGGCCAGGTAGAAGGCGAGCAGCATGTTGGCGTAGTGCGCGTTCGCGGATCGGATGGCCCCCGCGATCGTGCTGCCGACCAGGTTCTTGCGCGTCGACAGATCGGAGATCTTCCGCGCGGTGCTGCGCAGCCGGCGCTCGACGACCTCGTGGGGGAGCAGGATCTCGGCGACGACGTTGCGGCCGCGGCCGAGGATGCCGTTGACGGCGGTGGCCTTCTTGTCCGAGCAGAAGTTGCCCGAGATGGAGCCGTATCCGATGGGCAGGCCCCACGACAGGATGCGCTCCATGAGCGCGTCGGAGGCGCCCGTGACCATGTTGTGGCCGGAGGCGTCGCCCGTGAGGAACGCGAAGCGCACGAAGAGCAGGTTGCCCACGACCTCGGGGTGAGCCTCGAGCAGCTTCGCGTGGCGGCTGCCGGCCGCGACGACCTCCTGCAGCTCGGACAGGCGCTCGCGCACGGCGCGTGCCGCGGCGTCGGCATCGACCGCGCCCTCGGCGACGAACAGCACCGAGCGGGTCATGCGCTCGCCCAGCACCACCGTGCGGATGCCGCCAGGGATCTCCCGTGAGATGCTCGCACCGCGGCCGACGGAGGGCCACAGCGGGGTCTCGTAGGTGGCGAGCGGAACCGCGATCTCGCTGTGCTCAGCGGCGTTGCTCCCACCCCCGGTGATCGCGTCGCCGCTGACGCGCAGCGGACCGACCCAGCGGGTGGGGATCTCGGTGACGATGGTGTCTGGATCGTTCACGGCGTCTCTCTGTTCGTTCGGCTGCTGATGCTCTGCTGGGCTGGCTGGCGGTCGGGGCTCGGGGCCGGTCAGGTGCGGGATCGCGCCGCCAGCGCGGCGAGGTCGACGCCGCGCAGCCGGCAGAACTCGGCCAGGCGCCCCCGCACGATCAGATCGGTCGAGGCGAGGTCGGCGGGCGTCTCGGCTCCGAGCAGGGCGAGGATGGCGGTGGTCTGCGCGATCCAGCGCTCGATGAGGGGCACGAGCGCCTCGGCGCCCCCGTCGAGCACGGCCTCGAGGAAGGTGCCCGCCACCCCGACGGCGCTGGCGCCCGCCGCGAGGGCCTTCACCGCGTCGAAGGGGTTGCGCACGCCGCCCGAGGCGAGCAGCGTCGGCCCATCGGCCGGCGCGTCGAGCAGGCAGGCCATGGCCGACTGTCCGAAGCCCGAGAGCATCGAGAAGTCGCCGCCGCTGCCGCGGGATTCCGCGTCGTGCCGCGCGTTCTCGATGCGCAGGAAGTCGGTGCCGCCCGCGCCGCTGACGTCGGCGATACCCACACCGAGGCCGGCCAGGCGCTCGAGGGTGCGGCGGCTGAGGCCGAAGCCGACCTCCTTCACGATCACGGGCACGGGGGAGGCCGCGACGATGCTCTCCACCGAGCGCTCCCAGCTCGAGAAGTCGCGGGTGCCCTCGGGCATCGCGGTCTCCTGCACGGCGTTGAGATGCAGTTGCAGCGCGTCGGCGCGCAGCAGCTCGACGGCGCGCACGGCGTCATCGGCCCCGCGTCCCACGCCCAGGTTCGCCATCACGAAGCCGGAGGGGTTCTCCTCTCGGATCACCGCGAAGCCACTGGCGGCCTCGGCGTCGTCGAGCGCGACGGAGACGGAGCCGCACGCCATCGGCATGCCGGTCTCGCGCGCGGCGATCGCGAGCTCGCGGTTGATGCGCGTGGTCCACTCGGTGCCGCCGGTCATGCCGTTGGCGTAGAAGGGGGTCGCCCAGCGCCAGTCGCCCACGCGCGTCGACAGGTCGACGCGCGACGCGTCGACCCCGCCGAGGGCGTGGTGCACGAACTCGACGTCGTCGAACTCGTTCCCGCCCGGCGCGTCGCTCCGCTGCGCTCGGGCGAGCCGCACGTGGTCGTCCTTGCGCGCGGCGCGCTCCGATCCCGCGGCGATCCCGCCGCCAGGCTCCTCCGAGACGGGGCCGGAGGCCGTGATCCCGCCCGCCGTCGCCGCATCCGATGCCGCCGCGCTCATCGCCGCCTCACCCATCGGCGCCCCCGAACGGGGCCGGCGTCGCCCGAACCGCCTCCGCGGCGGTGCCCACCGCGAGAGGCAGCCTCAGGATGTCGTGCGCTTCCCACTCCCGCAGGATACCGCTCGAATCGAGGTCGGCGGGCGCCAGCACGATGCCGCAGTCGCCTCCGCCTGCCCCCGATGGCTTCGCCGCAGCGCCGTGCCGCTCCGCGATCTCGCACAGATCGCGCAGTTGCCCGGTCTCGATGCGGATCCCGCGCGAGGCGCCGAGCCCCTGCAGCAGGCGCCGCGAGCGCCGCACCGCAGCGAGTGCCGCGGTCGCGGCTCCGGTCTCGATGCCGCGCACCAGCTCGTCGACGCAGCCGCGGCTGGCCTCCAGGAAGGCGCCCTCCTCCTCCGCGGACCCGGCGCCGGTGCCCGTGACCTCGGCGACGAGCCGCTCGGTCGATGCGGGCGAGCCGGTCCAGCCCACGAGCAGCCGCAGCCCGGCCGGGCTCGGCAGCGGCGTCACCTCGCAGCGGTCCCAGGCATCGCAGCTCAAGGCGGAGGAGACGCCGTGCTCCGCGCGGTGCGCCCGCAGCGCCTCGCGGTCGGGGGAGGCGTAGCGGATCCAGCCGCCGAAGGTACTCGCCGCCAGATCGCCGCCGGAGCCCCTGGTCGAGATCTCGACGGTGGCCAGCACGGCCAGGCGGAAGCGCTGCATCGCGTCGAGGTCCAGGCCGTAGAAGGCGTCGAGCGCGGCCACGACGGCGACCGTCACGGCCGCCGAGGAGCCGAGGCCGAACTTGCGCCCGTCGGCGTCGTCGAGCTCGCTGCTGATGTCGAGGTCGAAGTAGCGGGGCGGCAGCCCGCGCTCGGCCCGCAGCTGATCGACCGTCGCGATGGCCGAGAGCACGTAGTCGAGCGGCTCGCTCTCCACGATGACCCGGCCGCTGCCGGGATCCCGCACCCACACCCGCGGGGTGGGCCCGTACGCGCTCGAGCGCACGCGGCCCGAGTCGGCGGCCTCCGCGAGGCGCACGACCAGGCAGCGGTCCACCGCCACGAGCACCGCGGGCTCGCCCGGCTCCACCACCGCGTACTCGCCGGCGATGTAGAGCTTGCCCGGCGCGCGGGTCTCGATCATGCGGCCGTCCCGCTGCTCGGAGAGCCGGTGCTGCCGTTCATCGAGCTGCCCCGCCCCGAGTCTGCCGAATGGGTCGAGCCTGTCGGATGGGGCGAGACGGAGCCCCCGTCGTGCACCAGTTCCGCGCCAGGGCCCGGGCCCACCACGCGCACGCCGCCGAACTCGGCGAGCGTCGCCGCGACCCCGTCGGCCTGCTCGGGGCGCGCGATCACGCACACGTTGGGGCCGGCGTCGGCGGTCGCGTAGGCCTCGACGCCGCGATCCCGCAGCGCTGAGACGGCGTCGAAGACGGCGATGCTCGTCGGCGAGAGGTAGCGCACGGGCGGATCGCACGACTGGATCACCGCGTGCATGCGCAGCGCGTGCGACTCGGTGATGCGGCCGATGCGGGTGAAGTCGCCGTCGCGGCAGGCCTCCAGCATGGCCTCTAGGCTCTGCTCGGTGCTCGACACCCAGCCCGCGTAGAACGGAGAGGTGAGCGCGGTGAGGCGCATCGCCTCGCGGCTCGAGATCGCCTTCTCCCGTCCGTCGACCGTCACGATGATCATGCGTATGCCGGGGGCGTCGACCGGCTCGGCGAAGGAGGTCTCGTCGCCGTCGCCGGCGTGCCACACCGCGACGCCGGGAACGATCGAGCGGGCGGCCGATCCCGAGCCCCGGCGGGCCAGGCGGCTGAGCGAGGCCCGATCGCCCGGCAGCCCGTATGCGGCCGAGGCCGCGGTCGCGAGCGCGGCGAAGCCGGAGGCCGATGAGGCCAGGCCGGCGCCCGTCGGAGCCTCGTTGTGCGAGCGCACCGCGGCGCGCGCCGTCGATCCCGCGCGCTCGCGCACGAGGTCGAGGAAGCGGGTCACGCGGCCCAGGCGGTCGCCCCCCTGCGGCTCGCCGTTCAGCTCGAAGCGGTCCTCGTCGGCCTCCGGATCGAGCGTCACCGTCGTCGTCGTCGCGTAGGCGTCGAGTGTCAGCGACAGGCTGCCGGCGGCGGGCAGCATCAGCCGCTCGTCGCGCTTGCCCCAGTACTTGACGAGGGCGATGTTGGGGAATGCCCTGGCGGTGGCGCCAGCTGCGGCGGCCTCGGCCGCGGTGCTCTCCGAGACGGCGCTCATGAGGCGTCCACGGTCGTCGTCCAGGTGCGCGGGGCGCCGGCCGCGCGCAGCGCGAGCGCGATGTGCTCGGCCTGATCCTCGGAGTCGGCGAGGGCGAGCACGCAGCCGCCCAGCCCGCCGCCCGTCAGCTTGGCGCCGTGCGCCCCTGCGGCCCGCGCCGCGTCGACCAGCGAGTCGAGCTGCACGGTGCTCACGCCGATGCGGCCCAGCAGTTCGTGAGCCTCGAGCATCCGCGCGCCGAGCGCGGCCCGGTCGCCCAGCTCGAGGTCGAGCACCGACCCCTCGGCGATGTCGGCGAGCTGCGAGATCATGCGGTCCATGGGCGCAGGATCGGCGGCGCGGCGCTCGCGCACCCCGCCCACGGCCGCCGCGGTCGAACCGGGCACGCCCGAATCGGCCAGCACGAAGGTGAGGGGCGCGCCCACTCCCGTGGTCGAGACCCTGCCTCCGTGGAAGCGGATCGGGCCCTCGGCCGCGACCGCGCGGGCGTCGATGCCGCTCGGGTTGCCGTGCGCCACCCGCTCGGCGCGCTGCACGATCTCGTGGAACTCGTCCGCACCCAGCTCGACGCCGACCAGGTCGGCCGCCGCGCGGGCGATGGCGGCGGCCACCGCTGCGCTCGAGCCGAGGCCGCGGCCGTGGGGGATCGCGCTGCGCACCCGCAGCTGCACCTGCTCGCCCTCCGCGCCGACGCCCCTGAGCGCCGCGCGCACGGCGGTGACCACCGGCCGCAGCCGGTCGGGGGCCGACGACGCGGTGCCGGCGAACAGCTCGCTCTCGATGCGCAGCTCGGCGCCGGGGGTCGACCGGATCATCGTCTCGACCTCGAGCTGGTGCAGGGGCACCGCGATGGCCGGCGCCCCGTAGACCACGGCGTGCTCGCCGAACAGGATCGCCTTCGCGTGCGCGGTGCCGACGCCCGTCGCCTCGCCGCCCGTGCCGCCGCCGGTGCGGGCCGGGCTCGGGGATTCGGCCTCCGTCACGTGAGGTCGCCTCGGGAGGGAAGTGTTCATGCGGGTCCGTTTCGATCAGCCTCCGCCACCGAATCCAGCGGCGAACATGCGAAGAGGGACGGACACCGCCGTCCCTCATGCTGTCAGTTCAAAGGCCTAGTTTACGTCAGGGCGGCCGAGTATCGCCATATGGTCCCGATCGGCCGGTCCCACTCTCCCCATCCATTTGTCAGTTTCAGGGGCTCCGGTCGAGGCGGAGCCCCTGAAACTGACAAATGGATTCGGGGGCGGGGACTTGGGGAAGGGGAGGGTCGCGGCCGCGAACCGCCTCAGGCGGTGGTGGGCGCCCGGCGCGCGGCGAGCGCGGGGAACACGAAGCCGGTGTTGAGCGGCGCCATGTCCGGTCGATCGATCGCCGGATCCACCCATTCCACGTGCTCGATCTCGGCCCGAGCCCTCGCCGCCGCCGCCGCCTCGAGGAACGGGTGCTCGAACACCGTCGCCTCGACCGTGTGCCCCGGCTCGTTGGCCGCGGCGGCGCGGAACACGCCCAGGGGCGCGAGGCGGTCGCGCTCGAGCGCGATCCCGAGCTCCTCGCCGAACTCCCGCACGGCGGTGCTGCGGGGATCCTCGCCCGCCTCGTGCTTGCCGCCCGGCAGCATCAGCGACGTCGTGCCGCGCTTGCGCACGTTGAGCACGCGGCCCCGCCCGTCGCGCATCACGACGGCGCTCACGCGGATCACGCGGTTGGGCGCCCCGGTCGCGAGACGTGGGTCGGGCGCCGCATCGGCACCGGGATCGGGGGCGCACGTCATGCGACGAGCCTACCCGGCGTAGTCGGGGGCAGCGGGCAGCCCGAAGAACTCCTCGAGCGTGGTCACGCCGCTCGTGCGCATCTCCTCGGCGAGCTCGGTGCCGACGTAGCGGAAGTGCCAGGGCTCGGGCATGAAGCCGGTGACGTCCTGCTTGCCCTCGGGGTAGCGCAGGATGAAGCCGTACTCGTGCGCGTGCACGGCCAGCCAGGCGCCCGCGGGAGTGTCGGCGAAGCACGCGGCGAGGTAGCAGTCGCCGTGGTCGTCGAAGTCGACGGCGAGGCCGGTCTGGTGCTCGGAGTGCCCGGGCCTCGCCGAATAGGTGTCGGCGGCCTCCTGGCCGTCGCGCGCGACGTAGCCGTCGTAGAGGGCGACCTGAGTGGCGTAGTCGCGGTACGCGCTGATGACCCACAGGGTCTGGCCGTCGGCCGCGGCAGCGGCCATGAGCCGCTCGACCGCGCGGGCGGCGGGCTCGCGCAGGGGCTGGCCGTACTCGTTCTCGACGCCCTCGAGCGGGGAGAGATCGCTCGGGGCGAAGTCGAGAGGGTCGAGCGGGCGCAGCTTGTTGCTGACCACCCAGATCGACATGGGGTCGTCGACCGAGTTGGCGGTCTTGTCGAATGCGGGCGCCGCGGGGGTCGTGGGCTCGGCCGGGGTCTCGGCGGGGGTCTCGGTCGGCTCGGGATCGGGGGTGCTCCCGGGTGCGGGATCCTGCGCCGCGGGCGCGGAGGTCCTCGCCTCGGGCGCGCAGGCGGCGAGCGCGGGGAGCGATGCGCACAGGGCCAGGATCGCGGCGGCCGCGCGCAGGCGTGGGGACGTCATGCCTTCCAGCCTAACGAGCGCGGGTCGTGTGCTGCGTCTTGCTCTTGCTCCCGCTCCTGCTCCCGCTCTTGCTCCCGTTCTTTCCGCCGACTCCCCACCGAATCGCCGAGTCCCCACCTGAATCGCGCGATTCAGGTGGGGAC
>JASGDX010000286.1:0-7569 GCA_047606985.1 Leucobacter sp.
CCCCGACCCGGTCCCCGCGCGCCGCGCAGCCCTCCCAGTCCGGCCGGCGCCCGCCGTTCCGCTTCGCGCTGACGATCCTGCACCTCGCGGCGCTGGGCGTGGTCGGCTTCACCATCATCGGGCAGCTCTTCGCGGTGCTCGGCACCGGCATCGGCCTGCTGTTCATCCTCGGCATCGGCCTGGTGGTGCTGGTCGGCCTCGTATATGCGCTCTACGGCATCGCCTGGTTCGAGACGCAGCGCGTCGCCGGGCTCTACCGCCTCGATCAGGTGACGCCGCTGCGGGTGACACCGCAGGCCGAGCCCGGTTTCAAGGGGTGGCTGCGGTCCCTCGGTCGTCAGGCGATCGACGGCCGCATGTGGCGCGCGCTCGCGAGTTTCGGGATCGCGAGCCTCATGGGCGTCGGCGTGCTCGGCCTGGCGCAGTGGTGCGTGCGCTCCGTGATCTCGATCTTCACCGACGACTCCCTGTGGTGGCAGTCGATAGGCGCTGTCAGCGCGGTGGCCAGCGCGGCCGGGATCGTCGGCGTCGCGCTGCTGCACCGTCTCATCACGGTGGCGATCGTCGGCGCCGGGGCGAACGAGGAGGCGCTGACGGAGCGGGCGCAGGTCTCGGCGCTGCAGCGCGAGGGCGCGGTGCGGGCCGCCGATGTGGAGCGCACCCGCATCGAGCGGGACCTCCACGACGGCGTGCAGCCGCGGCTCGTGTCGGTGGCGATGACGCTGGGGCTCGCCCAGCAGCAGATCGACACCGATCCCGCAGCCGCGAAGGAGCTCATCGCCGAGGCCCACACCTCCACGAAGGCAGCCATCACCGAGCTGCGCCAGCTGGCGCGCGGCATCTACGCCTCCGTGCTCGACGATCGCGGCCTCGACGCCGCACTCTCGGCGCTCGCCGCCAGATCGCACATCCCCGTGCAGCTCGACGTGCGCCTGCCGCAGCGCTGCGGGCGCGACGCCGAGGCCGCCGTCTACTTCGCGATCGCCGAGTCGCTCACGAACGCGGCGAAGCACTCCCGGGCCAGCCAGTGCCGCGTCGTGGTGCGCGTGCGCGAGGATGGCACGCTGTGGGCGCGCGTCGAGGACAACGGCATCGGCGGGGCGAAGGTCGCGCCGGGCGGCGGCCTCGACGGCGTGATGAACCGGGTGCTCGCCGCCGGCGGCACCACCAGGCTCGACAGCCCGCAGGGCGGTCCGACGTCTCTGGAGGTGAGCGTGCCGTGCGCATCCTGATCTGCGAGGACTCCGTGCTGCTGCGCGAGGGGCTCGTGCGCCTGCTCGAGCACAGCGGCCACGAGGCGGTCGCGGCGCTGCCCGACGCCGAGGAGCTGCTGCCGCGCGTCGCCGAGACCGATCCCGAGCTGTGCATCCTCGACGTGCGCCTGCCGCCGACGTATACCGATGAAGGCATACGCGCCGCGTTGGAGCTGCGCCGAGCCAGGCCGGGTCTCGCGCTGCTCGTGCTGTCGCAGTACGTCGAGGAGCGCTACGCGAGCGAGCTCATCGCCGCGCAGGGCGGGGCCTTCGGCTACCTGCTGAAGGATCGCGTCGCCGACGTCGGCGACTTCATCGAGTCGGTCGAGCGCATCGCGGCGGGAGCCACGGTGCTCGACCCCGAGGTCGTGGCGCAGCTGCTCACGCGTCGGGCCCGCGACGACCGCATGCGATCCCTCACCGATCGCGAGCGCACCGTGCTCGCGGCCCTCGCGGAGGGCCGCTCCAACCAGGCCATCGCCGCGCTCCTCTTCCTCTCCGAGGCCAGCGTCGAGAAGCACATCACCGCCATCTTCCAGAAGCTCGGCCTCGAGCCCGACGACGGGGGCAACCGGCGCGTGCTCGCCGCCATCGCCCACCTCGAGAGCACCGGCGGCATCCCGGCTGCGGGATCCGGCCCCACAGACCACACCTCGCAGACGGGACCAGCATCATGACCACCCCCACGTCCACCCCGCCCCCCGCGCCCCTCGCCGGCCGGCAGCGCGGCGCCGCCACCGCGATCGTCGTCACGACGGCGGTTGCGGGCGGCATCGCGCTCTCGGCCGTCGGCGTCTCGACCGCGGTCGACGCGTTCGCCCCCGACTCCTCCGACATCTACGTCTGGGAGGCGGGCAGCGGCATCTCCGGCAGCTTCGACTCCGACGGGTTCGACGACTACGCCGAGTTGTACGAGTCCGATCTCGACGGGCTCAGGGGCCTGGATATCGATGCCACGGCGGCCGAGTTCACGATCCGGTTCGACGACGTCGACGAGGCGATGCTCACCGTGGAGAGCACGCCCCTCGCCGCCGACTGGACGATGTACCGCGACGACGAGGACCTCGTGATCGAGCACCCCGACGCGTCGATCACGGGGACCACGGAGGGCTGCCTGTTCGGCTGCAGCGCCAACGCCGGATTGGGCGACGTGACGCTGACGCTGCCGCAGCGCTTCGCCGATACCGGGGGCCTCAGCGCCGACATCTCGGTCGCCGCGGGCGAGCTGCACGGGGAGGGCGTCTTCGACGAGCTCGACCTCTCGGTCAGCGCGGGCAGCCTCAGCTTCACCGGATCGGCGCGCACGCTCGACCTCTCGGTGAAGGTGGGGGAGGCGCGAGTCGAGCTCGCCGACACTGCCGAGGCGGACGTCGAGGTCGAGACCGGCGACGCCGCGGTGACGCTCACGGGCGATGCGCCGAGGATGGTCGAGGCGAGCGCCGAGATGGGCAGTCTCAGGATGACGCTTCCCGATGAGGAGTACCGGACGGACCTGAGCGGTGCGCTCGGGGACATCGACAACCGGCTCGCCGAGAACGAGAAGTCCGATCGCCTCGTGCGGGTGCTGGCGAAGGCCGCTGAGGTGACGCTGCGCTGAGCGCGCCCGCCCGCTGGTCGAGCGGAGCCTGGTCGAGACCCGGGGCCCGTGGTTGCGACGGGTTCGACTGAGGGGAGCTGCCGGTCGAGCGGAGCGCAGCGAAGTCGAAACCCGGGCTTCGCGTTCACGAGGAGATTCGCGTTCCCGAGGGAGGAATCGCGGATTATCCTCCTCGATAACGTGAATCTCCTGCGCTGCACAGCGGGGGCGAAGACCGGGTCCCCGTGGGAGGCGCTGGTTCTAGACTGGCGGCATGATCGTGTGGCGGGAGGACGTGCTCGGCGCCGGCTTCGAGTGCGCCGATCTCGACCTGGGCTCCGACTCCGAGGGCCCGCTCGTCGCCACGCTCGTGCGCTCCCTGCCGCGTCCCAGGGGGTTCGTGCAGCGCCTGCTGAGGCGGGAACGCCTTCTCGAGGACGTCGACGTGCTCTACGTGCACGGCTGGTCGGACTACTTCTTCCAGCGCGAGATGGCCGCGTTCTGGACCGATCGTGGCGCGCGCTTCTTCGCCCTCGACCTGCGCAAGTACGGGCGCAGCCTGCGCGAGGGGCAGACGGCGGGGTACATCGAGCGTCTCGACGACTACCACCAGGAGATCGGCCTCGCGGTCGCCGCGATCTCCGGGGACGCCGCGATCTCCGGGAACGCCGAGAGCGCCTGGGAAGTGGGGGGTGCCACGAGCGCCGCGGTCGCCGCGGTCGATGCGGGATCCGCGGGCCGGTTCGATCCCGAGCCGGGCAGGCGGCTCGTGCTGCTGGGCCACTCGACGGGCGGGCTGGTGCTGAGCCTGTGGGCCGCGCAGCACCCCGGCGGCTTCGACGCGCTCGTGCTCAACAGCCCGTGGCTCGAGTTCCAGCTCGCGAGCGCCGGGCGGCAGCTGCTCACCCCGCTCATCACGCTCTCATCGCGGCTGCACCCGCTCGAGGTGGCGCCGCAGCTCGACTACGGCTACTACACGCGCGCGCAGCGCGAGGTGGGGCCGCAGGGGGAGCTCGCGACCGTCGACACCGCCTGGCGCCCCGAGCGCACCCACGCGGTGCGGGGCGGCTGGCTGCGGGCGATCCTCGACGGCCACGCGCGCGTGAGCCGGGGCCTCGGCATCGACGCGCCGATCGAGGTGCTGCTGTCGGCGCACTCGGCCGCACCCATCAAGTGGAGCGAGGAGCTGACCCGCGCGGATTCCGTGCTCGACGTCGACGAGGTCGCGAAGGCCGCGCTGCGGCTCGGCTCCTCGGTGACCGTCGACCGCATCGACGACGCGCTGCACGACGTGTTCCTCTCCCGCGAGCACGCGCGCGAGGAGGCCTACGCGCGCCTGGAGCGGTGGTTGATCGGCTGGCAGGCGGCGAATCGCTCCGCCCCGGAGCACGGGCCGGACAGGCTAGGCTCGTAGCATGGATCTGAGGGTGGCCGCCTATGCGGTGGTGGAGCGGCGCGGCAAGGTCCTGCTGACGCACTGGCGGCGCGGTCACCTCCACGGGTGGACGCTGCCGGGCGGCGGCATCGAGAGCGGCGAGGATCCCCGCGAGACGGTCGTGCGCGAGGTGTTCGAGGAGACCGGGCTCGAGGCCCGCGTCGGCAAGCTGCTCGGCGTCGACTCGCGCGTCATGGTGCGCGAGGAGGTGCCCGAGGGCACCGATCCCGAGCTCCACACGATCCGCATCGTCTACCGCGCCACCGTCAAGGACGGTCCGCTGCGCCACGAGGTGGGGGGCTCCTCCGACGAGGCCCGGTGGGTGCCGCTCCGCGAGATCCGCTCGCTGCGCACGCTCTCGCTCGTGCAGACGGGGCTGCGGATGGCCGGGATCAGCGGCCGCCGCGTGCCCGCGCGCCAGGGCGGCGGCAAGTCGGCAGGCAAGCAGGGCGACGGCTCGACCGGCAAGCCCCGGAAGTAGTCGCGCCGGTTGAGCGCAGCTCGCGGAGTCGAAACCACGCCCGTGGTTTCGACTGGCTCAGCCGGCGGGCCGCTCCGCCGGTCGAGCGCAGCGACGAAGGAGCGGAGTCGAAACCCTCGGATCCCGAAGCCCGTGGTTTCGACTGCGCTCAAGCGGCGGGTGGTTCCGCTCAGCCGGCGTGCCCGGTCGGCGGAGCGGTGGGACTCAGCTCTCGGGGGCGACCCAGAGATCGTCGTCGGTGCGGAAGGCCTGCCACAGCGCGTAGCCGACGCCGGCTGCGGCGACCACGCCGAGGCCGAGGGCGATGAGGCCGCCCACGCCCTTCTTCTCGGGCTTGAGGTAGCCCGTGCGCTCGCCGAAGCCGCGCACCTGCTTGGCGGCGTCGTGGCTGTCGAGCTCGTCGAGGGTGCGGATGGTGCGGGCGAGGGCGCCGACCACGAACGGCGCGGTGAAGCGGCGCACGTTGTCGGCGGCGCGGCGGGCGGTGGCGACGCCGCGATCGATCGTGGGCCTGGCCGCCTCGAGCGCGTCGTCGACGCGCGGAGCCAGGTGTTCGTCGCTCAGACGGCGGGCCTGGCTGCCGGCGCTGTGCAGCACCTCGCCGGCGTGGCTGAGCACCACGCGCTGCTGCTCGAGCAGTTCCTGGGCGTCGTTCCGCAGGCGGCGGAGTTCGCGGCGGCGCTTGCGTGAGAGATTCATCCCTGTCCTCCTAGGTCGGCGAGGCAATGCTCTGAGCGACATCGCTCGTACCTCAACGCTACACCGAACATCGGCCGTCGAGGGGGCGCACGCCGCTCCGTTGCGACTGATTCCCAGTCTGGCATGACCGCTCGGCCGCTCGAAGTGAGCGCGTCGGGGGTCCGCCGTAGACTATCCGCATGACGATTCACACCTCCGTAGCCACCATCCACACCAACCACGGCGACATCGTGATCAACCTCTTCGGCGATCACGCGCCCAAGACCGTGAAGAACTTCGTCGACCTCGCGCAGAAGGGCTTCTACGACGGGGTCATCTTCCACCGCATCATCCCCGACTTCATGATCCAGGGCGGCGACCCCACCGGCACCGGCACCGGCGGCCCCGGCTACACCTTCGACGACGAGATCCACCCCGAGCTCGTCTTCGACAAGCCCTACCAGCTCGCCATGGCCAACGCTGGCAAGCGCCGCGACCTCACCGGCCGCGTCTCGGGCACCAACGGCTCGCAGTTCTTCATCACCACCACGGCGCCGAGCTGGCTCAACGGCAATCACACCATCTTCGGCGAGGTCGCCGACGACGCATCGAAGGCCGTCGTCGACGCCATCTCCGCGGTGCGCACCGGCGCCGCCGACCGCCCCGTCGAAGACGTGGTGATGTCGGGCGTCGACATCGTCGAGGCGTAGGCCGGGCGGTGGCGAACGGATCGGCGCCCGCGTTCGGCGAGCGGGCCGAGTACGGGCCCGGCGACGTCTGCTATCGCCATCCGGCGGCGCACAGCTTCACGCTGTGCCAGCGCTGCGGCCGCACCATCTGCCCCGAGTGCCAGGCGGTGTCGGCCGTCGGCGTGCTCTGCCCGGACTGCGTCAGGCAGACGCGGCCAGCGGTACCGCAGCGCGCCGCCCGCAGCGCGAAGGCGGCGGGTCGCCGCGTCGCGGCCCTCGACACCCCGGTGACCTACGGGATCATGATCCTCTGCGCGGTCGTGTTCGTCGCGCAGATGCTCAGCTATTACTTCGGCGCAGACGAGGTGACGCGCCTGCTCTGGTACGCGCCGCTGTACTCGTTGCCCGATTCGGTGCTGCCCGCCGGTCTCGGCTTCGAGCCGTGGCGCATGGTGACGGCGATCTTCACCCACTCGACCGGGTTCATCTTCCACATCCTCTTCAACCTGTACGCGCTGTGGCTCTTCGGGCGCAATCTCGAGCAGATGATCGGGCG
Organism: Leucobacter sp.; assembly: GCA_047606985.1. Lineage (GTDB taxonomy): Bacteria > Actinomycetota > Actinomycetes > Actinomycetales > Microbacteriaceae > Leucobacter. The sequence continues at coordinate 6,669 of JASGDX010000286.1, forward strand.
CGCGAGCTACCTGGCGCTCTACCTCTTCGCGGGCTTCGGCGGCTCGCTCGGCGCCATGTTCTGGGCGTACGCCGATCCCAACGCGATCAACATCCCCACAGTGGGGGCCTCTGGCGCGATCTTCGGGGTGCTCGCCGCGACCCTCGTCGCGTTCCGGGCGGCCCGGGTCAACGTCACCTCTCTGGCGGTGCTCATCGCGATCAACTTCGGGATCGGCCTGATCTCCGGCGCCAACATCTCGTGGCAGGCGCACCTCGGCGGTCTGATCGTCGGCGCCGTGACGATGTGGGTGCTGCTCGCCACCCGCGGCCCCCGGCGCCGGGCGCAGCGCGTGTGCGGACTGGTGGCCCTCGGGGCGGTGCTGGTCGCCCTCGGCTTCGCCTACTTCGTGGAGATGCCGCCGATCTTCTAGCAGCCGCCGCACCGATGACCGAAGCCCCCGGCTGCACGCACCCGGGGGCTTCGGTTGTCCACAGGGTTATCCCCCGCCTGGGGAGGAATGACACCGGTGTGATTCTTACGGGATCCTGCGACTGCGATTCGCGAGCGCACCCGGACCGACGGGCTTCGGAGCGCAGAACGGACGCTTCGTCGTCACTTCCACCACGGGGTCATGAGGAATCCGACGAGCACGAGGCCGAAGCCCACGAAGATGTTGGCCTGGCCGAGCGCGGGGACGGGCAGGGGCAGGGTAGAGGCGCTGGTGATGTAGTAGAGCACGATCCAGACGAGCCCGAGCAGCATGAAGCCGAACATGACCGGCTTGAACCACACCGGATTCGGGGCGTCCTTCCGCGCGGAAGCCGCCGCAGCCCGGTCTCGCGTGAGCTCGGCCGACTTGCGCTTGCTTACATTCTTTCCAGCTGCTGCCATGGGGACGAGTCTACCGGGATTCCGGCCG
>JASGDX010000287.1:0-5274 GCA_047606985.1 Leucobacter sp.
CCCCCCCCCAACTACCCACTGGGCCGCCCACCCCCCCCTTACCAACCGTTGTCCGCCGGGGTTCGCCGACTCCCATTCTCGTGTGCGTGGCGCTGGGCACTGCGGGGCGGGCGGGCGGCGTCGCCTACAGGGCCGTGGCGAGCTCGTTGTAGCCGCGGCTCTGCAGGATCGGGATCACGCGCTCCTTCATCTGCTGCACGCCCTTCATCGGGTCGAGGAAGCACAGCGCGAACTGGCCGATGCCGAGGTTGTAGAGCTCGATGAGCTCGTCGGCGACCTTCTCGTAGGTGCCGAAGAGCTGGTACGCGCCCATGCCCATGCCGAGCTCCTCGTAGTCCTCCTTGCCGAGGCCGAGGTAGGGATCGGCGGCGGCGCCCGAGGCCTGTCGGTCGAGGCCGTAGAGGCCCTTGTCGACGAGGTTCTCGCCGCCCGGTTCGGAGGCCATGATGTGGCCGCTCATGGTGAGCCAGTTCTCGAGGGCCTCGCGGTCGATGCGGCGGCGCATCTCCTCGACGAGGTCGTCGACCTTCGACTGGTCGTCGTCCATCACCACGTAGCACATGGCCGCGACGCGCACCTTGCGGTTGTGCTCGGCGGCCATGCCGTGGATGCGGGCGGCCTTCTCGGCCCAGGTCTCGCCGCTCGCGGTGACGAACAGCGCGTCGCACTGGCGGGTGGCGTAGTCGAGGCCGATGGGGCTGGCGGCCGCGTTGACGAGCACGGGGCGCGGGCGCGAGGTGGCGCGAGGGCTGATCTGCGCGCCGTACAGCTGGAAGTACTCGCCCTCGAAGTCGACGGGCTCGTCGGAGGTCCACAGCAGCTTCATCGCGGTGGTCATCTCGTCGGCGATCGCGTAGCGGATGGGCTGCGGGGGCGGGCCCTCGAGGCCGAACTGCGCGTAGTCGACCGCGTTCTGCCCGGCGACGATGTTGACGCCGCCGCGGCCGCCCGACACGTGGTCGACGGCGGCGGTCTGCTTGGCGATGAACATCGGCGAGATGTTGTAGCCGACGTGGATGGTCTGGAAGATGCCGACGCGCTCGGTCACGGCCGCGGTGATCGCGCCCGCGGTGGCCCAGTCGTAGTGGTGGTCGTTCCACTCGACCTCGCCGCCGTAGCCGACCCACATGCCGTACTGCAGCGCGCTGTCCATGCCCGAGGAGTCGAGCAGGCGCAGCAGGCGCTGCGAGTTCTTCCACTGCCACGCGTTCTGGCGGCTCTCGGGGTCGTCGAGCACGACCTTGCTCGCCGAGAGCCCGTTCGACACGTTCCACGCGAACAGGCTGAGGTGCAGGTGCTTGTCGGGGCCGAGGTCGGGCTGCCCGCCCGGATCGAACGGACCGGTGAGCGTGGGGGCCGGGGTGCCCTTGCGGGCCAGTGGAGGCCTGGGGGTCATGGTGTTCTCCATTCTGTTCGATGATGGTGAGGTTCGGCGGGGGCGTCCGCGGTCACTCGCGGATGCGGTTCATGGTCCACAGCTGCGGGGTGCGCTCGAACTGCACCGCGGCCGGCCAGGTCATCGCCGCCGCCTCGGTCTCGGCGCGGAAGCTCTTCACCATGGCCCGGGCGAGCGCGGGATCCGCGGCGACGGGGGCCGCGATCTCCCGCGCGCGATCCACCAGCCGCTCGGGCTCGGCGACCTCCCAGGCGAGGCCGGCCCGCACGGCCTCCTCGCCGAGCACCTCCTCGCCGAAGAGGCCGACGGCCGCCGCAGCGTCGCGGCCGGCCGAGCGTCCGAGCAGCAGGAAGTGCCCGCCGCCGGGGTGCAGGCGACGCTTGAGGAAGCCGCCGATGATGCGCGCCCCGGGCGCGACGATGCGCAGGTCGGCCGCGAACATGAGGTTGACGCCGGCGCCGACGGCGGCGCCGCCCACGGCGGCGATCGTGGGCACCCGCACCTGGCCGAGCCGGGTGAACGTGCCGTAGAGCGCGTCGAGATCGGCGAGGCTCTCGTCGGAGAGGGGATCCTGCCCCGCGTCGGAGAGGGCGGCCAGATGCGCGCCCGAGCAGAAGGCCTTGCCAGCGCCCGTCACCACGAGGGCGCCGATGCCGGGATCGGCGTCGACCTCGTCGAAGAGCGCGCTCATCTCGCGCGCCATGGGCACGGTGAGGGCGTTGTAGCGCTCGGGCGCGTCGAGGGTGAGGGTGGCGACGCCGTCGCTCACCTCGAGCCGCGCCTCGGGGGTTCGGGTCTCGGCTTCGGTCATGGCTCCGGCTTCCTCTCAGGGGTGCTGGTGGATCCTGCGATCCGCTCCGCGGCCGCAGGATGACGGGAGGCGGCGGGATCGCGTCGTTCGCCCGCGACGAAGGACGCGGCGCGCTCGCCGATCATCACGGTCGCGGCGTTGGTGTTGACGGTGACCGCGGTGGGCATGATCGAGGCGTCGGCGACGCGCAGGCCGTCGATGCCGTGCACGCGCAGCTCGGGATCGACGACGCTCTGCGCATCGGCGCCCATGCGGCAGCTGCCGGCCAGGTGGAAGTAGCTCGAGGCGGCGTCGCGGAGCTCGCGCTCGAGGTCGGCGCGGTCGAGGCGCAGCAGGCGGGTCGTGTCGGGTTCGCCGCCCCAGCGGGGCACGACTCCCGCCCGCATCACCGCGTCCATGAGCTCGACCCCGGCGACGAGCTGCTCGAGGTCGGCGGGCTCGCGCAGGAATCCCGGGTCGATGAGCGGATCCGTCAGCGGGTCGGCCGAGGCCAGTCGCACGCTGCCGCGGCTCTCGGGCCGCATGTGGCCGATCACGAGCGAGACGCTGCCCGGCTCGGGGCGCTGCCAGGGCATGCGATAGTCGAAGGCCATGGGCGAGAGGTGCAGGTCGGGGCCGTGCTCTCCCGGAGTGCTCGCGGCCAGCAGCGTGGCGTCGTCGCGGTCGACCTCGCCGAGCGGCTGCTCGGGGCGGTAGCGGATGCCGGCGAGGAGGATGTGGTCCTGCAGCTCGCGGCCGACGCCCGGCAGCTCGTGCACGGCGCGCACGCCGGCGGCCTCCAGCTCGGCGGCCGCACCGATGCCCGAGCGCAGCAGCAGGTGGGGCGAGCCGATCGCGCCGGCGCACAGCACCGTCTCGCCGGCCGAGACCCGTAGCTCCTCGCCGCCCGCGACGTAGCGCAGCCCCCGGCAGCGGCCGTCTCGCACGTCGAGGTCGAGCACGAGCGCACCGGTCGCCACCGTGAGGTTGGGGCGCTCCATCGCGGGCCGCAGGTAGGCGGTCGCCGTGGTCTCGCGCCTGCCCTCGTGCACGAGCGACTCGGCGTAGCCGACGCCCATCATCTCGCCGGTGTTGAAGTCGGGCGCGAAGCGGTGGCCCAGCGATGTCGCGCCGTCGACGAAGGCTGCGGCGATGTCGTTGGGCGATCCCGAATTCGCGGGATGCAGCGGTCCCGAGTCGCCGCGGAAACGGGGATCCCCGCCGGGCACCCGCTCCGACCGCTTGAAGAACGGCAGCACCTCGTCGTGCGACCAGCCGGCCGCGCCCTGCGCCGCCCAGCCGTCGAAGTCGAGGCGGTGCCCGCGGATGTGCGCCATGCAGTTGATGGCGCCCGATCCCCCGAGCACGCGGCCGCGGGGCACCGCGTAGGCGCGCCCGGTGCCCTCCTGGTGCACCGAGCGGAAGTCCCAGTCGGCGTCGGTGCCCTGGATGGACTGCCAGAGCTCGGGCCGTTCGATGTCGGGGCGCCGATCGTCCCCGCCGGCCTCGAGCAGCAGCACCGAGACCGACGGGTCCTCGCTCAGACGCGCGGCGACGACGGAGCCGGCGCTGCCGGCCCCGACGACCACGACATCGAAGCTGCGCGACACGGTCAGGCCGGGGTCTCGCCGAGGAAGTCGGAGACGGCGGAGGTGGTCTCCTCGAAGGCCGTCTCGAAGACGCTGTGCATGCCGGGGAGCGGCACGATCCGCTCGAGGTACGGGCGGTACTCCTCGACCTGCTCGGGCGAGACGAGCTGGTAGTCGGGCGCGTAGAGCAGCGCCGTCGGGATGCCGGCGAGCGTCTCGGCCGGCGGCGAATCAGCCGCGAACTCGCTGAAGATCGAGACGATCGCGGCCTGGTTCGTGCGCCGCTTCACGCGGCCGTCGGGCAGCGCGTCGAAGTAGGTGGCCGTGCTCTCCACGTCGTCGAGGTTGGGCTCTGCGCCGTAGGAGTGCGCGCGGATGAAGTCCTCGACCGAGTCCCAGACGTCGCCGCTCAGCTCCTCCTGTGCCCGCCTGTCGGCGAGCTCCGGGCTGATCTTGATGACGGGCTCGAGCAGGATCGAGCGGGCGATCAGCCCGGGGTGCGTCACCGCCATCTTGAGCAGCAGGCTGCCGCCGAAGGAGTAGCCGAGCCAGTCGGCGCGCTCGATCCCGAGCGCCAGCACCGACTCCACCAGATCCTCGACGTAGGTGGCGTGGCTCCACGGCGGCTCGAAGCCCGAGCGGTTGTGCCCGCGCAGGTCGAAGGAGATCACGCGATGATCGCGGCCCCAGACCTCGGCGGCCTCGCCGAACTCCTCGGCGCGGGAGCCCACGCCGTGGATGAGGATCAGGGGCGGTTTGCCCGGGTCCCCCCACTCGTACTTCTCGAGGAGCATGCGATTCCTTTCTGGTGGATGCCTGCGCGGCGGCGCTCAGGCGAAGCTGCGCCCGCCGCAGACGTAGAGCACCTGGCCCGTGATGTACGCCGCCTCGGGGGAGAGCAGCCAGGAGACCGCCGCGGCGATGTCCTCCGGCCGGCCGGCCCGGTCGAGCGGCACCTCGGAGATCACGCGCTCACGGATCTCGGCCGGCATCTTGTCGGTCATGGCCGAGGCGATGAAGCCCGGGGCGACCGCGTTGACGCGCAGGCGGGGTGCGAGCGCCAGCGAGTGGGCGCGGGTGCAGCCGATCACGCCCGTCTTCGACACGGCGTAGTTGAACTGCCCGACGTTGCCCAGCTGGGCGCGCGACGACAGGTTGACCACGGCCCCGCCGTCGACGATGAGCTCGGCGAGGCCCTCCGTCATGCGGTAGGTCGACCCGAGGTTGACGCGCACGACGGCGCGGAAGTCGTCCTCGGTCATCTTGTGCATGATCGCGTCGCGGGTGATGCCGGCGTTGTTGACGAGCGCGCCGAGCGGACGGCCGTCGCGCTCGAGGGCGTCGCGCACCTGCGCGACGCCCTCCTCCGTCGACCTGGCCCCCGACGTCGAGGCCGTCGCAGCCGAGCTGGGCGGCATCGCCGTGCGCGCCGATGTGTCGTCGGAGGAGGGGGTCGGGCCGGTGGGCGGCGCCCGCGCGCGCGACGGCCGTCCGCGGGG
>JASGDX010000288.1:0-8429 GCA_047606985.1 Leucobacter sp.
GAGTCGGCGGGGTGGTGGGCGCGGGTGCTCAGGCGGCGGGCGGCGGGTGCTCGGGCGGCGGGCGGCGGGTGCTCAGGCGGCGGGCGCGGGATCAGAGCCGGGCGACGATGCGGCTCAGCAGCTCGGCGAGGCGCGGCTCGGCGGCCTTGCCCTCGGCGAGCACCTCCTCGTGGCTGAGCGGCTCCCCGCCCATGCCCGCCGCTGGGTTGGTGATGAGCGAGAGCCCCAGCACCTCGAGACCGGCGTGCCGAGCCGCGATCGCCTCGAGCGCGGTCGACATGCCGACGATCTGCCCGCCGATGGTGCGCAGGTAGCGGATCTCGGCCGGGGTCTCGTAGTGCGGGCCGGGCAGCTGCACGTACACGCCCTGCTGCAGCGACGGCTCGACCTCGGCCGCGATGGCGCGCAGCCGCGAGGAGTAGAGGTCGGTGAGGTCGACGAAGTCCGCGCCCTCGACGGGCGACGCCGCGGTGAGGTTGAGGTGATCGGAGATGAGCACCGGCTCGCCGGCCTTGAACGCGGGATCGATGCCCCCTGCCCCGTTCGTGAGGATCATGGTGCGGGCGCCCGTCGCGGCGACCGTGCGCACGCCGTGCACGACGGCGCGCACGCCGCGGCCCTCGTAGAAGTGGGTGCGGGCGCCGATGACGAGCGCGTGCGCGCCGCTCTCGAGCCGGATCGAGCGCAGTGTGCCCGAGTGTCCGGGAACGCCGGAGACGTGGAAGCCAGGCACCTCCTCGGCCGGGATCACGGTGACGGTCTCGCCGATCACGTCGGCCGCCCTGCCCCACCCGCTGCCGAGCGTGAGACCGATGTCGTGGCGCTCCACGCCGGTGAGGCGGGCGATCGCGGCGGCGGCCTCGCGGGCCAGGGTCTGGGGATCCCGAATCTCCGTCATGCGAACAGCTTAGGGCTGATGATCGGCGCCGGGGGCTCGTCCGTCGGCTTGAGGATGCGGTAGCCGCGGCGCGCGTCGTAGCCGTGGATCTCGCGGGTGTCGAGCACGGCCATGAAGTCGAGCACCTCGGCGGTGATGACCTGTCCTGGCACGAGCACCGGGAAGCCGGGCGGGTAGGGGGTCACGAAGCCGCCGGAGACGGGGCGCTCGCCGCGGGCGACGCGCTCGCGCAGCTCGGCGGGGAGCACGTGCTCGACGGCGCCGCGGCGCTGGCCGCGGAAGAACGCCGCGCGCATGTCGCCGTCGGGGCGCACGCCGTCGGTGGCGTAGTCGGGGGAGAACGCGCTGAAGTCGGGCAGCGGGGGCATCGGCGCCTCGGCCGCGACGCGATCCTCCGGGTGACGCTGGGCGTTCGCCTCCTCGAAGCGCTCGGCCAGCTTGACGAGCACCTCGATGAGGTAGGCGATCGCGCTGCGGGAGGTGCCGATGTTGGTCATGAAGAGCACGGTGTTGCGGCTGGTCTTGTTGACCTGGATGCCGTAGCGGTCCATGAGGTGCTCGTGCTTGAAGGTGTCGCCGTCGACGCCCGTGCGGCTGATCTCGATGGTGATGCGGCTGGGGTCGACGACGAACTCGTCGTGCGACCAGGCCTTCCACATGCTGGAGAGCCCGTCGCGCAGCGGCATGGGCCGCCCGGCGCCCCGGTGCTCGGCCGGGATGAGGTCGTGCGCGGTGAGCACCCGGAAGGTGCGGCGCAGCAGGGGGTGCCTGGCGATGGACTGGGCGAGGCTGGTGGCGAGGTCGAGCTGGCGCTGCACGAGCTCGAAGCCCTCGAGCTCGACCTGGCGGCGACCGAGGTCGAGCGAGGCGAGGATCTGGTAGTTCGGCGACGTCGAGGTGTGCGTCATGAAGGCCTCGTGGAAGGGCTCCTCGGCCTCGCGCACCCAGTCCTGGTCGTAGACGTGGATCATCGATCCCTGCCGCAGCGCGGTGAGGGTCTTGTGCGTGGAATGGGTGGCGTAGACGCGGATGCGCGCGTCGGGGCTCGGGATCAGCCGCTCCTCGAGCCACGCCGAGTCGGGGGCGGGAGAGCCGTCGGCGTTGCGGAGGCGCGCCTGCTGCTCGCGGTAGGCGGCGGCGTGCGCGCCGGTGCGGAGCCGCTCCTGGAGGGACTTGGCCGCGGCCATGGCGGTGCGGCGGCGGGTGACGGGGTGGAACGCGGCGAAGGCGAACCACGCTTCGTCCCAGAGGAACACCAGGTCGGGCTTGATCGCGAGGCACTCGGCCATGACGCGCTCCGGATCGTAGACGATGCCGTCGAAGGTGCAGTTGGTGAGCGTGATCATGCGCACCTCGTCGAGGCGGCCGGCGGCGCGGTAGTCGAGCAGCATCTGCTTGATGCGGCTCAGCGGCACGGCCCCGTAGAAGGCGTACTCGTCGAGCGGGTAGGCCTCGAGGTAGGCGGGGCGGGCGCCCGTGAGCATGACGGCGTGGTGGTGGGACTTGTGGCAGTTCCGGTCGACCAGCACCACGTCGTTCGGCGCGACGAGGGCCTGGTGCACGATCTTGTTGGCGGTGGAGGTGCCGTTGGTGACGAAGAAGGTGTGCTTGGCGCCGAACGCGCGGGCGGCGAGATCCTGCGCCTTCTTGATCGCTCCCGTGGGGGCGAGCAGGGAGTCGAGACCGCCCGAGGTGGCGCTGGTCTCGGCCAGCAGCAGGTTGAGGCCGTAGAAGTCGGCGAGATCCCGGATCCACTTCGACCCGACCACCGAGCCGCCGCGCGCCACGGGCAGCGCGTGGAAGACGCCGACGGGCCGGCGGGCGTGGTTCTGGATCGCGGAGAAGAACGGGGTGTCGTAGAGGTGCGAGACGCGGCGCAGCAGCGAGAGGTGCAGCTCGAGCTGATCCTCGCGGCGGAAGACACGGCGGAAGCGGCGGGTGAGCGCACCGGCCAGCTCCTCGATATGGGCGCCCGCCATGAGATAGAGATCGAGCTCGGGGCGGATCGCGGCCAGGGTGTCCGCCAGACCGAGCACCCGCTGCACGGACGCCAGAGAGCTGCGCGAGGGCGCCGACCCCCTGACCACCTCTCCGCGCGCCAGGTCGATGGTCTCCCGGAGGTCGCGGCTGAGCCTCTGGCGGGTGCGCTCGCTGAACCCCGGCCGCACCACGCAGGCGAGGATGTTGGGGTTGGTGAGCACCGCAGCCACGGCGTCGTCGGCCGACGGCACGAGCACGTACTCGTAGATGAAGGCGTCGGCCGGCGAGCGCAGTCGCAGCCCCTCCGAGCGCAGCGTGTCGCGGTCGACGGGGGTGGTCTCGTCGACCACGAGCACCTCGAACCGCGGCCGGGTGTCGGTGTCGACCGAGAACTCGGCCCGCTCCTGCTCGTCGAGGAACTCGTCCCGCGGCTCGTCCGGCACGGTATCGCCGCGCAGGCGGTCGACCACCCGCCCGATCCGCTCGAGCGCGGTGCGGTAGTCGCCCAGCTCGAGCAGCTCGCCGATGCTGTGCACGTAGCGCTGCCCGAAGCCCGCCCAGTACATCTCCATGGTCTCGAGCGCGCGCAGCGAGCGGTGGATCTCGCTGTCCGCGGCCAGCGCCCCGAGGTCGTCGCTGCCGTACGCGAGCCGCTTCACCGCGAAGCGCAGGTACTCCCAGGCGTCGCTCCGCAGGCGCCAGGTGCTCGCCGGCATGCCGGGATCCCGCTCCAGCGCGGAGACGCCGCGAACGGCCGCGCGGAGAGCCGCGGCTCCCGCATCGTCGTCGGCGATCGCGCCGCGCGCTCCGCCCGCAGCCTGGCCGGGGGCGGTCTCGAACCTCGTCATAGCGGCTGTCCTTCCCACGTCTTCGTCGCTGCGGAGCGGGTGCGCCCGCGCGGAGCGGCTGCCCTGTCGCAATCGATCCTAGGCGCTGGCGGATGCCCCGGCAGACAGGTCTCGCGGTGTGACGCCGGGCTCGAGCGCGCGCTTCACCTGATGATCTGCCGAAAAAACAGCCGATGTTGGTTAGGGCGCCCTAAACTGAAGCCGTGAACGCACCCGATCCCATCACCCCCGATCCCGCGGAGCACTTCGACGGCTCGGCCGACGGCTCCGCGGATCCCCAGATCGTCTCGGTGATCGACCCGGCCGGCATCGACTGCGTGCTGGCGGCGGGAGACGCCTCCGACCTGACCGAGCTGCGCCAGTGGCTGCGCCGGCTCCCGGAGGAGTCGTACGGGCGGGTGTTCATCGAGGTCTTCGCCGAGATGCAGATCGAGCCCCTGCCCGCGCCGCCGCACGTCGGCGTGACCTGGCTCTGCCGCGAGCAGCGCGAGGCCAGCACGCGGCCCGGGATCGGGCGGCGACGCGGCGAGGCGCTCGCGAACGCCGTCGACGCCTGGTTCGACGAGTGGCTGTGGGCCGACAGCGAGGCCGTGCGCAACATCCAGCTGTGGATGGGGGCGCGCACCAGCTCCGTCATGCAGAGCTACTGGGCCGGTCTCGACCGGCGCCTCGAGAAGCGCTGGCCCGGCTACTGCCAGGACGCCTGCCCGCGGTCCTGCCCCCGCAAGGGCGAGTAGGGCGTGTCTTGCAAATCCTCGCCTACTGCGCGCGCCTGTTCGGGGCGCCTCGCTGCGTTGTCGTCGTCAGATTTACACCCAGCAAACCGTCCTCCTCCGCCTTGCGAGGCACCCCGCCCAGACGCTGCTCGCAACGGCAACGATTTGCAAGACACGCCCTAGCACTCGGCCCGACGTCCCTCGGGCGCCCCGCGCGGGAGAGCGCGGAGGCCTCCGAACGCCGAGGCGCGGGATCGGCTCCGACCGGATCCGAGATCTCGCGGGCGCCGATACGGCATCGCGGAGCGGGCGAGGCACGCGCGTCCGCCGGGGATTCGCGGTATCCGCGCGCGGAACGGCTGAAATAAGGGGAGCGCGGCAAGGCCTGCACACCCTACACTGGTGGACATGGCGAAAGCGTATGAACGGAAGCATCGCATCGCGGTGCTCGGCGGCGGTCCCGGCGGTTACGAAGCAGCCCTCGCGGGCGCCCAGCTGGGGGCGGAGGTCACGCTGATCGAGCGGGCCGGTGTCGGCGGCGCAGCGGTGCTCACCGACGTGGTCCCCTCGAAGAGCCTCATCGCGACCGCGGGCGGCGTTCAGGCCGTGCGCGACGCAGGCCGGCTCGGCGTGCAGGCCTTCGTGCCGGGCGGCGACGGCAAGCCGGTGCGCCCCGAGATCGCCGTCAACCTCGCCGCCGTGAACAAGCGCCTTCTGGCGATGGCCGGCGCGCAGTCCGTCGACATGCTGCACTCGCTCGAGCAGGCGGGCGTGCGCGTGGTGCAGGGCGAGGGACGCCTCGACGGAACGGGCGCAGTGCTCGTGTCGACCGCTGCCGCGGGCGGCACCGACTTCGACCGCATCGAGGCCGACACCGTCGTCGTCGCCGTCGGAGCCAGCCCGCGCGAGCTCGACACCGCGAAGCCCGACGGGGAGCGCATCCTCACCTGGAAGCAGCTCTACGACCTCCCCGCGATCCCCGAGCACCTCGTGGTGGTCGGCTCGGGCGTGACCGGCGCCGAGTTCGCCAACGCCTACCGCACGCTCGGCGCCGAGGTGACCCTCGTCTCGAGCCGCGAGCAGGTGCTCCCCGGCGAGGATCCCGACGCCGCCGCGGTGATCGAGCACGAGTTCAAGCGCCTCGGCATGCACGTCATGTCGAAGTCGCGCGCCGACTCCGTGGTGCGCACCGATTCCGGCGTGCTGGTCACGCTCTCCGACGGCAGCACCGTCGAGGGCACGCACTGCCTCATGGCGGTCGGCTCGATCCCGAACACCCGCGGCCTCGGCCTCGAGGAGGCCGGCGTCGAACTCACCGACAGCGGTCACATCAGGGTCAACAAGGTCGCGCGCACGGCGGTGCCCTCCATCTACGCGGTCGGCGACTGCACCGACTTCTTCCCTCTGGCCTCCGTGGCCTCGATGCAGGGGCGCACCGCGATCATGCACGCGCTCGGCGACTTCGTGCGCCCCATCGATCTGCGCAACGTCGCTGCCAACGTCTTCACCTACCCCGAGATCGCGACCGTCGGCTGGAGCGAGCGCACGCTCGCGGAGGCCGAGGGCCTCGCGCAGTACGTCACCCACACCGTGCCGCTGAGCGTCAATCCGCGCGCCAAGATGATCGGCTTCACCCACGGCTTCGTGAAGCTCTTCGCCTGGAAGGCGTCCGGCACGGTGATCGGCGGCGTGATCGTGGCGCACCGGGCCAGCGAGCTCATCTTCTCGCTCGCGCTCGCGGTCGAGCACCGTCTCACGGTCGACCAGGTCGCCTCGGCGTTCGCGGTCTACCCGTCGATGACGGGTGCCATCACCGACGCCGCTCGGGCACTGCACCAGCACTGAGCGCCGTGGGCGTTGAGAAGGGGGGCGCCCCGTCTCGGCGCAGCGTGCTGGCGGCCGTGACCGGGATGCTCGGGATCGGCGCCGTCGCCTCGCTCGCCGGGTGCTCGCAGGGCAAACCCGAGCCGGTGCCGTCCGACGACGACGTGAAAGCAGCCGTGACGGTGCGGGCCTTCGACAACGCCTACGAGCCGCGCGAGGTCGAGATCGCCCCGGGGCAGGCCGTGCGCTGGGTGTTCGAGGGGCCGGCCGAGCACGACGTGGTCGCCGAGGACGGCAGCTTCGTGAGCGAGCTCGTGACGGCGGGCAGCTACACCCACGTCTTCGGCGAGCCCGGCGACTACCCCTACGACTGCTCCGTGCACCCCGAGATGACGGGCGTCGTGCACGTCGTCGCGCCGTAGTCGCCGCTCATCCCGTCTTCTCCTCGACCACCGGAGTGTGTTCGATGCGCTTGACAACTCCCGTTCGATGCGCTCGAAGCCTGCGATCGCGGAGGTGGGATCGTCGACGGACTTCCGGTGTGTGTTCTGCGGGCGGAGGTCAGGGGCCGGGGAGGACTTCGCGGCTGATGGCCTGCACGTCGCGGTCGATGTGCTCGACTTGGGTGCGCAGGGATGTGACCTCGCCGCGCAATGTGGCCACCTCTGAGCGCACGGACTCGATCTGCGCTGCGGTCTCCGCGCGCACGGTGGCGAACTGCGCCGCGGTCTCTGCGCGCACCGACGCGAACTCGCCGCGCATTTCGTCGCGGAGCGAGCCGATCTGTCCGGCGACGGATTTCCACATGATCTGGGTGGTGAAGGTGATCATGCCGAACAGTGCTGTGGCGAACACTGCGATGAGGGTCCACGCCTGGGGCTCGGTCAACTCGATCACGCTCCTATTCTCGGGGATGTGAGACCGAGTCTGCCAGCTTCAGCCCGTAAAAGAGGCGCTGGATACCGTGATTGTGGAGAAGTTGTCGCGATCCGGCACAAAAAGACCAGCTGTGAGCGAGGATCCCGTCCCTTGCAGTGGCGGTGCGGTGCCCCGCATCGCCGCACACGCCTACGAGGTCACGCGTTCACGCCCGCTGGAAGACGGCCAGCGTCTCGAAGTGGTGCGTGTGCGGAAAGCTGCCGGAGGTCAGCCGTTCTTCTCTTCGACCACGGGTTCGCGCTCGATGCGTTCGAAGCCGACAATCGAAGTGGTAAATTCGTCAACCGATCGCCCCGTGTGCTCGGCCAGGACCGATCCTTCGGGGGCCGTTCGTACCCCTCCTTCACTCGTTTCAACACCGAGGTACTCGCCGACGCCGATGATGCCGCCGTCTGCGGGAAGCGCGCCACCAGAGCCGATGACACCCCACTGAGCGGGTTCGGTCTCGTCGCCGTCGCTCCGCTCGGGGAACCACTTGAGGGCGAGCACGTAGTCGTGACCGGGCTCGAGGCGTGAACCTTCGCCGGCGACGACCTCCGTTGACGCTTTGCCATCGTCGAGCCACCCGGCGGCGTCGAACGTAATGTGCTCGCTCACCTTCCGTTCTGATTGTGGGTAGGACCACAGCACCTTCGCAATTTCAACGCTGATCTCGCGACCGATCAAATCTGTCCCGCCGTATTCGGTGGTTTCGGACTTGGGTGCGGGGATGGCTTTCTCGCCACTCACGTGCGCAACCACGACAGCGTCGGCGTAGGCCTGCCAGTCGTCCATAGTCGATGACGAGTACTGCTCCATCGCGTGGAGCACTTGAGGTTCCGCCGCGGCAGCTGGGGTCGGGGCATCATCGAGTGCGATGGGGGTGGCCATCGTGCAGCCGGTGAGGGCCACTCCTATCAGCAGGAGCGATGCTGCTGGAATAAGGCCCCTCTGTAGTCTCACGGATTCAATCCTTACTTGGTCAGCATGAAATATTTTGCAAGTGTCAACAGTTATATCTCGGAGATTTGTTAGAGGTTTCGCGGATAGGTCGGGGTTTCTTGTCTGGTCGTCCGTCCCACCGGTAGCGGATTCAGGCCTCGCGGATCACAGGACTCGTGCCCGTCCTTGTTCAACGCGTCGGCGAGTCACCTATCCGCGCAACCTCTCACACGCTCGAAACATGCGGCCCCATCCCGAAACTGTGGGCGCTCTGCCTGTAGAACCGGCTCGGTTCTACAGGCA
>JASGDX010000289.1:0-8995 GCA_047606985.1 Leucobacter sp.
AGCCAGTCGGGTTCCAGCCCGTGCGGGCCGCTCATCTCCTCGGCGATCTGTCGCACCTCGGGCGCGGGAACGAACAGCGCGTCCACGTCGCGGGTGAGGCGGTCGGCATCGTAGGCCAGCGCCATCGCCGCGCCGCCGACGACGAACAGTTGCGCCTGCACGCCTGCGGCGGCGAGGCGGTCGGACAGCTCGTGGAACAGGGCTTGCACCCGGTTCGCGTCGAGCTGTCCGCCCTGGGTCATGCCCTCGCCAGTGAACGCGCGGTGATGAGAATCCCTCGCCGCCGGAACGCCTCCGGGCTCTCCCGCTCGGCATCGGCACGGAAGATCACCGGAACAGCCGGATACCAGGCCGTGGCGGTGTGCCGTGTGGCGTCAGACGCCCATACCGGGGTAGGCCAGCCGTCACGGTCGGCGAGGTAGTCGGCGAGAGCCGCGAACGCGGCGTCGAGCTGCGCCGACCCGGTGCGGGGCGGCTCGACGGTGAACACTCCGGCGGCGATGTCGGGGCCGCCGCGACGCAGAACCGAGGTGTAGTCGTCCACGGTCTGGAGGATGCCGAACCGCCAACACCCATCAAGACTCTCGCCATCGGCCAGCAGAGTGCGGCATGCCTCGGCGTTCTGCGCCGCCGTATGGCGCACACAGACAGGACGGTTCGGTGGGGTCGTGGGCGTGGCGCGGGCAGCGTCAAGCAACGCCGCGACCGATAGCACTTCGCCCTGGAACACCATGACCGATCCCTCCTTCCTCGGCTTCCATTGTCTCAGACGTTGCCAGCAGCGTCACGAGTCCACAGCCCGGCCCCTACAGGCCGCGTGCTGGCCCGTCGCGGCGCGGATCGCTGCGGTGGGGGTTTGTACTGATGGACACCGCTCGCTCATCTCCCTGGCGCTCAGCGCACCAGGTCGCGCGCAGCCGCGATGACGTCCTGCACGCGCTGCTGCGCGAGGAGGTACTCCGAGACCTGCTGCTCCGCCTCATCGTCGCTCCAGCCGAGCAGGCCGGCCGCGATCTCCGCCGCGGCGCGCAGGGCTCCCTCCTCGACCCGCCCGAACGAGCCGAGCGCGAGGCGGCGGTCCACGATGTCGCGCAGCGTGCACGCGCCCTCGTCGGTCACCGCGTAGACGACCTGGGCGGCGATGTCCAGGCGATCCGGCGCCTGTGAGAGCCGGGCGCCGAGAGCGGGATCGGCCGCCACGAGATCGAGGATCCGTTCGTGCTCGGTGCCGTACATGCGCGCGAGGTGCAACCGCACGTCCCTGGGCAGCCCCGCATCGGAGCGGCGCAGCAGCGCCGCCTCGAACGCGGCCTCCACCGAGACGTAGTCGCCGAAGGCCCCGGCGACGGGAAGCGTGCGCGAATCGAACCCGCGCGTCGGCGGCAGCACCGGCTCGGCGCCGATGACGTGGTCCACGACCTTCTCCGCCATCGCCCGGCCGGTCGTCCACTTGCCGCCGGTCACGGAGTAGAGGCCGGCGAGGCCGTGCTCGGAGTGGTCGTGGATGTCGAAGCGGCGCGAGGCCTTCTTGGTCGGCTTGCCGTCGTCGACGAGCGGGCGGACGCCCACGAGCGTCGACTCGACGTCGTCGACCGTGAACGGGCGCGCGGCCACCGAGTTGATGGTCTCGAGCAGGTAGTCGATGTCGTCGACCGTGGCCGCGGCGCTGTCGGCGTCGCCGTCCATGGCGGTGTCGGTCGGCCCGACGAGGGTCTTCGACTGCCAGGGGTTCACCACGAAGTGCGAGCCGTTCTTGCCGCGCGCGTAGAGCGAGTCGGTCTGGCCGAGCGCGCCCATGAGCAGGTGCACGCCCTTGGCGCGCTGCACGCTGATGCCCGAGCGGTCTGCGAGATCGCCGAGCGCGCTGTCGACCCACGGCCCCGCGGCGTTGACGACCACCCGGCCGCGGGCGATGTGCTCGCGACCGGAGATGCGATCGATCACCCGCGCCCCCGTGATCCTGGTCCCGCTCCCCTTTGGCTCGGCGACCAGCCCCGCGACCTCCGCGTGGTTGAACGCGACGGCGCCGAGATCGATCGCCGAGTGGACCAGCGCGAGCAGCAGCCGCTCGGGGTGCAGCGACAGCGAGTCGTCGTGCGCCCACGCCCCCTGCAGCCCCTCGGGATCGAGCCAGGGGACGCGCCGCAGCAGCGCCTCCCGGCCCACCCAGCGGAAGCGCTGCGCCCTGACGTCCTTGGGGACGCCGATGTTGCGCTTCCAGGCCATCGCCTCGTAGAGGGCGACGCCGGCGCCGAGCACCGGCGCGGGCGGCTTCGACCAGTTCCAGGCCGTCAGCAGGAAGTGCCTGGGGGCGACCAGGTGCGGGGCCGCGATCCCCAGGTTGCGGCGCTCGGTGACCGACTCCTGCACCACCCCGAAGTCGTACTGCTCGAGATAGCGCAGGCCGCCGTGGATCGCCTTGGTCGTCGCGGAGGACGTGCCCGAGCCGAAGTCGTCGCGCTCCAGCAGCAGCGTGCGCAGCCCGCGCCCGGCGCTGTGCCTGGCGATCTGCACCCCCGAGATGCCCCCGCCGATGACGACGACGTCGAACGGCGCCTCCAGCGGTGAGAAATCGCGGGAGAGCCGCACCGTCATCGAATCACCACCTCGGCGAACGACTCGATCTCCGGGTGCCCATCGACTCCGGCGTCGTAGTGCTGATCGCCCTCGCGCCGCACGCCGACCGTGCGCCACCCGGCCTCGCGCGCCGCGTCGAGCTCGGCGACCAGATCGGAGAAGAAGACGATCCGGCCGGGCTCCTCGCCGATGCGCTCGGCGATCACCCGGTACGAGCCGGCCTCGCGCTTGGGGCCCGCGTTCTCGGTGTCGAAGTGACCGCTGATGAGGGGCAGCAGATCCCCGTCCGGGGTGTTGCCGAACCACGACAGCTGGGCCGCGACCGACCCCGACGAGAAGATGTAGAGCGGGATCCCCTCCTCGTGCCAACGCCGGATCCCGGGGATCGCGTCGTCGAAGAAGTGCGAGGTGAGGTCGCCGGAGGCGAAGCCGTCCGTCCAGGCGAGGCCCTGCAGCGTCTTGAGCGGGGTGCGCTTCTCGTCGGCGTCGAGCCAGCCCTCGAGGGTCGCCACGAGCTGCTCCGTCGTCGCGTCCTCCGGCAGGCCGCCCTGCTCGATGATCTGCGCGCGGGCGCGCGCCACGTCGGGATCGTCAGGCCGCCCGTCGAGGAGGCTCGCGAAGCGCGCGCGCGAGTACGGGTACAGCACATCGTGGACGAACCACGTCGACGACGTGGTGCCCTCGATGTCCAGGACGATCGCGGCTGGCCTCTCGAGCGTCACCGAGCGGCTCATGCGGCCTGCCGCGACGCCGCCAGCTGATCGTGCGTGGGGAAGGAGCGCGAGATCGGATCGCCGGTGAACTCGCCGACCCAGCCCTCGCCCTCGTGGAAGAAGCGGATGGCGCAGAAGCTCGGCGAGGCCTCGCCGGTGTCGAACCAGTGGACGGTGCCGTGGGGCACGCTCACGAGGTCGCCCTTCTCGCAGAAGAGGCCGTGCACCTTGCCGTCGATGTGCAGGTAGAAGGTGCCGCTGCCGTCGACGAAGTAGCGCACCTCGTCGTCGTCGTGCGCGTGCTCGTCGAGGAACTTCTGGCGTGCGGCGGTGGCCTTCTCGCGGAAGTCGGGCTGACCGAAGTCGTGGAGGCGCAGCACGTCGATGGTGCGGTAGTCCTCGCGCTTGGTGATGCGGTCGACCTCATCGCGGTAGGCCTCGAGCACGGCCTCCTGGTCGGCGTCGTCGGCGAGATCCTTGTTCGTGTCCCACTGCTCGAAGGCCACGCCGAGGGCGGACAGCTGAGCGCCGATCTCCTCGGGGTTCTCGCTGCGGAAGACCTCGGTGGTGGGGTCGGTGTCGTTCCAGGAAACCAGGAGTGTCATGATGATGCCTTTCGGTGTCGGGTTTGGGGTCTGGTGGTGGGTCGGTGGGGCTGCCGGGTTGCGGCTCTGAGGATCGGCGCGGTCTAGGTCTTGGGCTCGCCGCCGCGGAGGCGCCCCGCGAGCGCGAAGACCTCTCGCATCGGCCCGTCGAGCAGCTCTCTGCGCACGCGCCCGTACGCCTGGTACTCCCGGTGGGTCGCGGGATCGGGCGCGTAGGCGGTGCCGCCCGCGAGCCAGCCGGCGAGCTGCGATTCCAGGGAGTCCGCGCGGCCGACGCCGACGGCCGCGAGCGCCGCATTGGCGAGAATCGCGCCGTCCTTGCGATCCGCCACCCGCCACGGCACGCCGATGATGTCGGCCTTGATCTGGTTCCATATGGGGCTGCGCGCGCCGCCGCCTGTGACGAGCACCTCCGATACCGGCAGGCCGGCGGTCGCGAACTCGCCGAGGAAGTCGGCGTACTCGTAGGCGATGGATTCGAGGATCGAGCGCCACATCGCCGCCTGATCGCTTCCGGCGTTCAGGCCCAGCCAGGTGCCGGAGGCGTCGGGGTTGTCGGGATTGCCGCCGGAGAGGTACGGCATGAACAGAGCGCCGTCGCTGCCGGCCGGCACGTTCAGGGCGCGCCGGTCGAGCTCGGCGTACGCCGCGTCGTCGTGCGCGAGACCCGAGACGCTGTCGCGGAACCAGCGCAGCGAGAGCCCGCCGGCCCGCACGTATCCCCAGTAGAACGACTGGCCCTCGATCGTGCCGAGCGAGTAGAGCATGCCGGGCAGCCGGCTCACGGAGGGCACGATCCCGTCGACCCCGATGGTGAGGATGCTCGCGGTGCCGGCCACGTCGGCGGCCTGCCCCGCGCGCAGCAGCCCGCTGGCCAGGTTCGACTGCATCACGTCTCCCGCCCCCGCAACGATCGGCGTGCCGGCCGGAATGCCGGTGCGCCGCGCGAAGTCGGCCGTGACCTCGCCGATCACCTCGGTCGACGGGACGACCCGGGTGGCGTGGGAGAGGTCGAGCCCGAAGGAGTCGAACTGGCGCTCGGAGAAGCCTCGCTCCTCGGCGTTCCAGCCCAGGATCCAGCCCGACAGGTTGGTCGGGTCGACGAAGGCGTCGCGGGCTCCGAGCCCGGCGAAGCGAGCGGCCACGAACGGGCCGAGCGAGAGGACGGCCGCGATGCGCCGATAGGTCTCAGGCTCGTTGTCCCGCACCCACTGCAGGGGGAACGGCGCCGCGTAGGAGTCCACCGTCGAGGTGCCGGACTCGGTCACCCAGATGGGGTCCAGCTCCCGGGCCGCCCGCATGGCGAGATCGGCCGAGCGGAGGTCGAGGAAGGGGATGATGGGGCGGACGGGCTCGAGGTCGGCGTCGACGTAGACCTGGCCGCACACGATGCCGGAGAACGCGACGCCCGCGATCTCCGACGGCGATACCCCCGCCTCCTGCGCCTCGCGCACCGCTCCGGCGGCGGCCTGCACCGCGGCGTCGAGGATCTGCAGCGCGTCCATCTCGACCCGCCCGGGCCCCGGATACGACAGCTGATGACCCGAGTAGGCCTGGCCGACGAGCGCACCGTCGAGCGTGTACACCCCGGCTTTGCTGCCCTGGGTGCCCACGTCGATGCCGATGGTGACTGTCATGCGCGGTCGCCCTTCCTTCCGCTCACGCGACCGCGATGGCGATCCGTGCAGCGATCAATCCAGTGTAGGAGTTCGCCCGGGAGACCCCGGGGCGGCCCGTAACATGGCTTCACAACCGTCGACGGCGCACCGCGCCGGCTGCGAACGGCGTCAGCCGAACAGTGTCACCGGCTTCACGACATCGGCGTACATGAGCAGCACGCTCATGGCGCCGAGCGCCACCACGACCACGAAGGTGACCGGTACCATCTTCGCGGTGTCGATGGGCCCCGGGTCGGGCCTGCGGCGCAGCCGCGCGATCCCGCGCTTCGCCCCCTCGTAGAGCGCGCCGGCGACGTGCCCGCCGTCGAGCGGCATGAGCGGGACGAGGTTGAACACGAGCAGGGCGACGTTGAGCGAGCCGAGCAGCCCGAACATGGTCTGCGCCCGCGCGGCGACGGGGGCTTCGTCGAGGCTGACGATCTCGCCGGCGAGGCGGCCGACGCCGACCACGCTGATGGGTCCGTTGGGGTCGCGCTCCTCGGCGCCGAAGGCGGCGTGCCAGATGTCGACCATGCGCTGGGGCAGCCGGACGATCACGCCGGCGACCTGCTCGACGTTCTGCCCGACGTAGGCGGGAACGGAGGTGATGGGCTGCGGCACGGTCTCGGTGGCGGGGGTCGCACCGACCATGCCGACGGTCTCGGTGACGGGATCGCCGTTCGCGTCGGTGACGATTTGCCCGTCGGCGTCGACCACGGCCCGCTCGTTGGCGACGGGGGTGAGCTGCACGGTCCTCGAGGCTCCGTCGCGCTCGACGGTCACCTCCAGGACGCGTCCGGGCGACTCGCCCACGACGGCGCGGAAATCGTCCCAGCTCTCGATCGCGGTGCCGTCGACGTCGACGATGCGGTCGCCGGGCAGCAGGCCGGCCTCGCTCGCCGGCGCCGCGGGATCGTCGCTGCCGCAGGCGGTCGCGGTGCTGGTGGCCGGCAGCAGGCACTCGCTCACGCTTCCGAGCACCGTGCTGTTCTGCGGCGTCCCGAAGCCGACGAGCACGATCGCGAAGAACACGAAGGCGAGCACCAGGTTCATGAACGGCCCGCCGAGCATGATGACGATCTTCTTCCAGACCGGCAGGCGGTAGAAGGTGCGGTGATCCTCACCCTCTTCGATGGTCTCGGCGCTCGCGAGCCGCGCGTCGTCGACCACCGAGTTCAGGAAGCCGGTCGTCGACGTCCGCGGGACCTCCCCCGGTTTCCGGGGAGGGTACATGCCGGTCATCGCGACGTACCCGCCGAGCGGGATCGCCTTCACGCCGTACTCGGTCTCGCCCGTGCGGCGCGACCAGACGGTCCTGCCGAAGCCCACCATGTACTGCGTGACCTTCACCCCGAAGAGCTTGGCGGGGACGAGATGTCCGATCTCGTGCAGCGCGATGGACGCGGCGAGGCCCACCAGGATGATCAGGATCCCGAGCAGGTAGAGCAGCACCTCGGTCATCGGCGCCTACTCGGCGTGAACGGTGCCCAGGATGTCGAGCACGAACACCATCACGTCGTCGGCCTCGTAGCCGTTGCTCGTGAGCCAGTCGGAGCCGTAGCCGCCGTCGTCGGCCGGCACCACCGAGATGACCTGGGAGCCGACCTTCTGCCCCTCGAGCGCCTGCTGGAAGCCGCCGATGACCTCGGTGGTGAGGAAGTCGGTGGCCTCGCCGCGCGACCAGCTCGAGTCGAACTCCTCGCCGGTGCGCCAGATCACGCCCCGGTAGTTCACGTAGACGCGGTCGCCGGGCTGCACCTCCTCGCCGTCGCCCTCGATGAGCGTGGCGATGGAGAGCTCCTTCGGGGGCTCCACGCCCTCGGGCATGGTGATCGTGGGAGAGCCGTCCTCGGCGAGCTCCACGCTCGGGAAACCCTCGGGCGCCTCCTGCGCGGCGCCCTCCGCCTTCTTCAGCAGCTTGTCGGCGTCGAGCGTGCCAGGCTCGTCCGCTGCAGCCTCCGCCTCGGTGATCTCGCCGATCTGCATGACGATGACGAGCGAGTCGGTCTTCTCGACGTTCGTGAAGCCGAGATCGGCGGGCTCGTAGCCCTCGAAGGCCTTCTCGAAGGGCGCGACGATCGCGACCTGCTGACCGGGCACCGCGCAGCGCAGGCCGTCGTAGGCCCAGCCGAACAGCGAGTCCTTGGCGAACGGGGTCGAGCTCTCCGGCGCCTCCTGCACCGTCTCACCGCTCGTGCCGTTGAACATGGTCATGGCGACGGTGACCTGCTGCCCATCCTCGGGAGTCTTGCCCTTGCCCTCCTCGAGCACCGTGCGCTGCAGGTCCTCGGCCTTCACCGGCGTCTTCGAGGTCAGCTCGAGGCCCGATCCGACATCGCCCTTCACCTCGACGGCGTCGCTGGCCTCGCCCGCAGAGAGGCACTGCTCGCCCGCGGCGTCCTCCGCGGATGCGGAACCGTTCGAGGCCGAGCCGCCACTGCAGCCCGAGACGAGCAGGGCGCCGACGAGCGCGGCGGGGAGGAGGGCATGGGAGAGTTTCACGGAATTCGAGTCCTTACGCGCGAGGCCATGGGGCCGTTGAAGTCGATCCGAGTATTCCGCATCCGACTGCCCATCCGCTGGGAGCGGCATTAGAGCGGCCCATGAGCGCGCGGGATCGGCGCCCCGACCGCGATCTTCGTCGGTTCTCGGGCATCATCGCTCCTCCCGGGCCTTCAGGGCGGCGGCGTAGAGCTCCCGAGACGGCAGCCCGGTCGCCTCGGCGACGGCTCGCGTCGCGTCCTTCAGGCGCTCGCCCGCGGCGACGCGGCGCTGCACCTCGCCCAGCGCCGCCTCGGGCGACGCCGCGGTTGGCGGGGCTCCCGCGACCACCAGCACGATCTCCCCGCGCACGCCCTCCGCAGCCCAGGCCGCGAGCTCGTCGAGAGTGCCGCGCCGCACCTCCTCGTGCAGCTTGGTGAGCTCGCGGCAGACGGCCGCGCGGCGGTTGCCCCCGAAGGCGCGCGCCAGGTCGGCGAGCGTCGCTGCGAGACGGGTCGGGGCCTCGAAGAAGACGAGGGTGCGGCGCTCGGGCGCCAGCTGCTCGAGGGTTCGGGATCGCTCGCCTGCCTTGCGCGGCAGGAATCCCTCGAAGGCGAACCGGTCGGTGGGCAGGCCCGCGACGGCGAGCGCGGAGATGACGGCGCTGGGGCCGGGGATCGCGCTCACCTCGACCCCGCGCTCGGCGGCGAGCTGCACGACCCTGAAGCCGGGGTCGGAGACCGTCGGCATGCCTGCGTCGCTCACGAGCACCACGTCCGCATCGACCGCACGATCCACGATGGAGGCGGCGCGCTCGTGCTCGTTGTGATCGTGCAGGGCGATGAGCTCGGGCCGGTTCTCGATGCCGAGCAGGCGCAGCAGCTGAGCGGTGCGGCGCGTGTCCTCCGCGGCGATCACCGTGGCCTGCTCGAGGGTTTCGCGCAGCCTGGGCGACGCGTCC